>JBDSRX010000086.1:0-20937 GCA_039929105.1 Candidatus Dojkabacteria bacterium | reverse complement strand
TCCACGCAGCATAAAGCTTAGTCAACTGTCCTTCAATAGTACTTTTGATAGATTCATCTAAATATTTTAAAGGACAAACATGTTCTGGAACTCCACCTCCTGGAGTTGGGTGCAAGATTCCAATTTCAATTAAACCAAAACCTGGGTTATTGTGAGAATCGTAATCACTGACTTCTCCAATAATTTGCCCAGCAGTTACTGTATCTCCAACAGAAACTGTTGGATTTATAATATGCTCAGTTTCGTAGAAGTATTGACTAGTTTTATCTTTGGCTACCCAGATTGTCATGTCGCCGGAATAAAGTTCTTTAACTTCAACAACAACTCCTGTAACTAAAGAATGAACTTTTGTTCCTAAAGGTAGAATTACTGTTGGTTGAGGATTCTTTTTAGTAGGATCGTTTGGAGATCTAGGATCTTGTTGTCCAAATGGTCCATAAATTTCGTTGAAAGGTAGTGGTGTCTTTGTAAAAACAATATCTCCAGCAGTATTTGTTGCTGGATTAAAATCTGCTAAATTAAAACCAATACTTCCTAACTTTAATGGAGGTTCTGTTTCGTTTGAAGCTTGATTTGAGTTTCCATTTGAATTTGTATTGTTATTATTATCTGAAGTTAAACCTGAGACATTTTGACAATTTGATCTAATCCATGAAAGTGAACCCTCATGAACTAAATAAGGTTTACCTTCTACATCTGCTCTCATTACACCATTTTCTTCAAAAATAGATTGAGGGCATGTATTTTCAGAAAGGTAAGTAAATCCACCTGGGTTATTATCTGAATTTGGATTTGGTTTGTTTTGAGAATTAAACACAAGTACTGCTGCAAAAATGCCTATTATACCGATAACAAGAAGTAAAATGCCTGCTATTATGTACTTCTTTTTATTATCAATTGGTGTTTTAGATGTAGATTGAGTAGTGGATGTTGAGACTTCCAAGATTGTGTAATTTAAAATTTAATTTATTATTTGAAACATAAATTATTTAGCCTTTAGTGCATCTAACTCTTTCTTCATTTCTATCATTTTCATTTCTCTATCAATTGCAATTTTGTTTAACCCTTCAGCTTCACTTACTTTATCTTCAAGTTCTTTAGTTCTATCTTCTACTTTCTTTTCCAAATCTTTTTTAGCTTCTTCTAATTCAACTGTTCTTCGATCTACAGTTTTCTCAAGTTCGTTTTTTGCACCTTGTAATTCTGTAGTTCTTTTTGAGACTGACTCTTCTAATATTGTGTAAGATTTTTTTAACTTCTGGACCATTTGATTAAATGAGTTTGTTAAAATAAAGATTTCATCTTTCGCAGAACTTCCGTCATACTTTACTTGTTCATCCAGACTACCATCTGCAACTTTAGACATAGAGTTTATAATCTTTGTAATCGGATTAAAGATTTTTAATATTAAATAAATTAACAAAGAAATTGGAGTTAAGAGGATAAATATAATTATTAACAATAAAAGTATAGTGAAAAGAGTTTCAACCTGATTAGAGTTAACTGCCTTCTTAATACTATCTAGTGGTAGAGTTACGTTAACCACCCAAAATCTACCAGGAAATATTTCTACTGGAGTTAAGACTCCTACTTTTGATTGTCCATTTAATAAATAGTTAACAGTTCCTGGTTCTCCCTTTTGTGCTAATTTCATTGTATCCATATAAGATTGATTGTGATCCAATTTTTCTTGGACTACTTCAGAAAAGAAATCTTGTCCTTCAATTTTTAGGTCTGGATGAGAAAGAATAGTACCATTATCATCAACAATAGCAACATAACCCCCTTCAACTAGTGTTACTTCATTTAAAAATTTATTTTTAAGATCACTAAAATAAATTGCACCACCTAATGTTCCTGTAAAGTTTCCCTCAGTATCCAACACAGGTACATGAACAGCTACAACACTTCCTTCTACATTTGGTACTTTTACAACTCTACTTAAAACTGTCTTATGCTCAGGATCATTAAAAATATCATTTATATATGAACCTAATTTAGAAGCATCAACTCCAATTAATGCAGGATTAAGGGTACATTTAAATAATTTATCTTCACCCACTCTTCCTAAATTATTTATTTTGATAGTTAAGGATGACAATATTTTTGCAAGCTCGGTATTACAAGTAGTTGTATCTCCATTATTAATTTCTGGAATATTTGAAGCAATTACTAACTTGTCTTGAAGATCTCCAAATTGTGCAGATAAAACTGAAGCAACTTGCTTCCCTATACTTTGTTCTATATCTTTGTATTGTTCAACAGAATTTACAACAATTCTAGTTTTGATTTCTGTTATTAAAAGATAGGCTACTATGCTTATTGGAATAAGAAGTAGAAAAGTGGTTATAATAATAAAATTTTTCTTACTCATAGTATTTTTGATAAATATTATTCTTAATAATATATATTAAATTAGAATACTCTACAACTGGAGAAGTTTTTGTAATTAAGAAAAAAATATTGATGACATTTCATCTATACTTAGTATTTCGATAAGGCCATGCTACGGCCTATTATTTGTTAAAATAGAGTACTTAAAAAAACTCTATGAAAGCAAACCTAAAAACAATTCTCATAAAACTAAATAATTCAAACTTTCTGTTTGTTCTTTCCCTAACAATCCTGACTATAATGACAGGTTATACTTATGGGAAGCACGACCAGGCACTTTATATACCTCTAATTAATAAAATACTTAATCCAGCTCTTTACACACGAGATGCTTTTACTCATTTAATAAATAATGAATCAGCTAGTTTTTTTAAACTTTTGTCACCCTTTTTTAGAGTAGTTGGAGTAGAGGTTGGTTTCTTTATTTTATATATTACTGGTTTTGCTGTATTAATACTTTCTTCTTTTCTTATTGGAAAATATATATTTAAAAAAAGAAACGCTGGCTATGTGTTTGCCTTAGTTGTAATGGCATCTAGAATGCCTACTTTAAGCCAGGAGACTTTCTTTGCTACAAGGAATTTAATTATTCCTTTACTTTTATTAGCTGTTTATTTCTTTTTAAAAAATAAATACTTGCTGAGTTATTTTCTAATAGGTATTCTTGCAAATTTTCATCAAATTTCATCCATATCCTTATTAGTAATATTGGGATTTGTCCATTTAATATTTATAAAAAGTATTGGAATTAAGAAGACATTATTTTCAATACTTGTATTTATAATAGGATTTTCCCCAACAATATTACAAATACTAAGCGGCAATAGCACAAAAATTATATTAACTGTAGATGAGAATTGGTATAAATTTCAAAGGTTACTTACAAATGTTAATTATAGTATTTTTTATCCTGAAGGAACTGAATCAACAATTTCATTTTTAGCGACACTATTTGGATCTTTTATAATCTTTGTTTTACTTAGAAAATATAGAAAATTAGTTTCCAAAGAATTTAAACAAGCATACGACAAATTAAGTTTTATTATTCTTTTTACAATCATATTCCAGATCATAGTTGCACTTATTTACAGAGTTTATCCAGCTGTCATATTAGTACAACTTCAACTTATACGTGCATCTACTTATATAACAATATTTACTGCATTTGGACTTGGAGCGTTAATATATTTGTTTTATGTAAATAAGAAAATAAATAAAACTCAAGCAGTTTTTTCGTTCTTCCTTTTTTATTATGGATTCTTAGTTTATACAGCATTATTTTTATTGCTTCCAATAAAAAAATTGATCCCAAAGATAATTGTTTTTTTGGTTGTTATTGTTGGTTTATTTGGTTTTGCACAAACATTTTTGTTAACTAGAGGTTACATTCCAGGTCAGGGCTCTTTATATAGTACAGATAATGAACTTATAGATCTTCAGCTTTGGATGAAAAAGAATACTTCTGTAGACTCACTTTTCTTAGCTCCTACAAATATTGATGATGTAACATCCGGAAATATTCGAGTTATTTCAGAAAGAAATATTTTATTTACTCCATCTGAATTATGGATGAATATTATCGATTATCTAAACTATCCAACTATTGTTGGAATTCTTGATGATATTTCGCATGGCAAAGCTACACAAGCTATAGACCAGGTAGATTCTTGGAAATTATTCTCTGATGTTATGACTATAAGTTATAGAAATTTAACTAATTCTGATATTGTAAAATTAAAGAATAAGTATTCTATAAACTACTTTATAGCCTATTCAGAAAATATATATTCCTTCAAAAATGTTTACTCAAATAGTAAGTTCACTGTATATAAACTATAAAAAGACCTGGATGAATGAGATATTCCAAGTAAATTCCAATTTTTACAATCTCCTGATCGAAATAATTAGTATATCCTATAGTGGCTTATGGTCTTAATTTTTGGTATAATTATCACTTGTAAATAACTAAAAACTCATATGGCACAAGAAGAAGTAATTGTAAGGTTTGACGATGTAACATTTAAATACAACGATAAGAAAATAACGCTAGACCATGCGGACTTTTCTGTACGAAAAAATGCCAAGATTACAATAATGGGACAAAACGGTGCTGGTAAATCTACGATCTTCAAATTACTTACAGGAGAAGAGAAACCTACAGATGGAAAGATTAATATTAAAGATGGTTCTAAAATTGGAATTGCCCAACAAGTAATTCCTTCTAAATATTTAGAGTTAACTATACTTCAATATTTTGAAACAGCTTTCGAAGAAAAGAAATACGGAATTGAAAAAAATATTAAGGATGTTTTAAATACTGTAAATCTACAAGTACCAAACGATAAAAAAGTTAAAGATTTATCTGGTGGTCAAAAAGCTAGATTACTTTTAGCTTATGCATTAATCCAAGATCCAGATATTCTATTATTAGATGAACCTACAAATAATTTAGACCAAACTGGAATTGAACATTTAACTGGTTTTTTAATGTTCTACCTAAAAACAGTTATTGTAATTTCCCACGATGCAGATTTCTTAAACTTATTTACAGATGGAGTTTTAAACCTAGACGTTTATACTCACAAAGTAGAGCAGTTTGTAGGAAACTACTACGATGTTGTAGAACAAATTGAACAACAAAGAGAAAGAGAGAGACTTGTGAATGCAAGAATTGAAAAAAGTGTAAAAGATAGATTTGAAAAGGTTAACAAGCTTGGAGGAAAATCTGTAGCAATGAGAAAGCTTGCAAACAAAGTTAGATCTGACATCGAAGATGATAGAGAGAACATTGTTGAAATTAGAAAAGAAGATAAAACAATTCCAGAATTCGAAATCCCAGCCCAACATTTAATAACACCAGCTATACACATTACATCTGTAAAATTCTTAAGAGATGGAGATATTACAGAAAAGAAGGTAGATCTAAAACTATTTAGAGGAGACAGAATGATTATTAAAGGCCCAAACGGAATTGGAAAGAGTACTTTAATAAAGTCTTTATTAGATGGAGAAGGATGTGAAATTGGTGAAGATGTAAGAGTTGGTTATTACAGCCAAGACTTTTCAGAATTAAATATGGACGAAACAGCTTTTGATTCTTTAAAAAATGTAATGTTCGAAATGGAGATTCCAAGAATATATTCTGTAGCTGGAAGATTTATGCTTACAGGAGAATTATTAAATACAAAAATTGGTTCTTTAAGTGAGGGTCAAAAGGGTTTACTTTGTTATGCAAGATTTATGTTGCAGGAACCTGGTCTTTTAATTATGGACGAACCTACAAACCACATTAACTTTAGACATATTCCAGTAATTGCAAAAGCATTAGACGATTTTAAAGGAGCCCTAATTCTTGTGTCCCATTTACCAGATTTCGTTTCTCAAATTCACATTAGAGAAGAATTGGATTTAACAAGACTGTAAAGTTATTGAGCGAACCGAACTTTCTTTTTGATGAAAATTTATCTAATATTAAATTATCCTTCACTTTGAACCTTTGCCAGAGGAAGAATTACCCTAAAGGTGCTGCCTTTACCTTCCACACTCTCAACTTCAATTTTTGCACCATGAAGCTCACACAGTTTTCTGACTGTTGCTAACCCTAGACCAGCATTTATCTCACCATCATCATTATGCATATTAATTCTCTGATCTGCTCTAAAAAAGGGTTCAAATATTTTTTTCATTACCTCATTAGACATTCCGGCTCCATTATCTTGCACTTCAAGGATTACATTAGTTTCATTTAAATTGACGTCAATTATTATTTGTCCATTCTCTTGTGTATACCTTATTGCATTACCAACCAAATTAGTGATTATTCGAGTGAAGTTGTTATTGTCTATCTTTACATTTACTGGTGATACACATCCTAGATGCAAGCTGATATTTTGCTTTTTTTTCACACTCAATAATTCAATCTCTGTTTTAAATAACTTCGAGATATATTGAACAAAATCTATTTGCTGCATCTCCAAAGAAGCTAACTTCTCTAATGATGAGAATTCTAGGATACTATTTACTAGACTAGACATTCTTCCCAATACAGTTTTACCCATTTCAATCTTTTCATTTACCTTCGAGAAATCAATATCTATTGCACTCTCAGAAATCTTTTTCATAATCATCTTTGAAGTTTCAAGTATTAAATATAGAACTGTTAGTGGTGATTTTAAATCATGGGAAACAGCCCCTAAAATTTCACCTCGTAACTTTACCATAGCTGCTTCCAACTCTAACTCCTCCAATCTTTTTTCTTCTGTAATATCATCAACTACCAACACAAACTCCTTGTTAGACATTGATAGTAGAGTCACTCGTATCCAAATTCCCAGGAACTCTTGAAATACTTCGACTGTATATTCTTGTGAACCATTGTAGACTGCCTTTAACATTTCTAATACAGGTCTATTTCCATTTTTACCACCTAACGGTGTTTCTCCTACAGGAATTTCTAATAAATCAGTCAGATCCTTTCCAGTTTGTTTTGTAATATATAGATTTGCTTTGCTCAAAACAAAGTCTAAAACTTTTCCTTCACTATCAAAAACTAGACGACCCATTGCAATACCTGTCGTTATGTTTTCAAATAACTCTTTATATCTTAATTCACTTTGAATCCTAGCAATCACTTCTCCAATATTATGAGGTACCCCAGCTAGATCAGAAATTGCGTTTAAATGAGTTGGTTTAGAATCTTGAGTAAAGAGAAGTATTACTCCTATAACACCACTGCTATTTGATCTTACAGGCAATATACAAGTTAGATAGTGCTCATCTATCAGGTGTTCTATTCCTAATTGTACTGCTAAGTCGGAATCTTCAGTGGAGAATATGGGTAAGCCTGAAAGCATCACCGCTCTTAAATTTTCAGACGATCGTAGCCCATCTATATCTAAGGAATCGATATTATGAGTTGCGCTAAGCGAATTATCTAATAATATTAAACCCGAATCTGCTTGACCTATTTCGATCACATATTGCACAGCATTTTGCAGAACTTCATCTACTTGTGATACTTGTGCCAATTTGTTTGCTAGTTCTAACTTTAGATTCGCAGACTTTAACCGTAGAGTTTCTGCTGTTATATCTTTAAACTCTGTATGCCTAAAGCCACCGTCGTAGCTAGTTAATCGTTCTTCGACATAAATCACTGTCCCATTAGGGCTTAAAAGTCTAGTAAAAAAACTAAATCTTGTTTCAGTAGACTTACCTATAATCCTTTGGACATCTGCTAGATCTTCTGGGTGCACAAGATCACCCATATTTCAGCCCACTAAGTCTTCACAATTTTGAATATCTAGCAACCTACAAAATGAGGGATTTGCATAAACTATTTCACCATTTCGAGTGATAAGTTGAGCATTATAACTTTTATCCAGCAATGGTAGACTATTTGTGAAAACTTCTGGAATCTTATTTCTTTCCATAAATAGTATGATGTAGAGAGAGTTTATATATGCGGGATTATAGTCGAATCTTTAACATTGTTAAAGGGCTTTTTAGAGTTCGCATTTAGAATTGAATGAAAGTTAATCAGATCAGATCTGATATAATAGATATATGAAATTAAATATAGAAGATACAATCCGAAAACCTATTGCCGAAATTTTTGATGCAATAGTAGACCCCTCTAAGTTACAAAATCATTTTGTTAATAGTTCTTCTGGCCCATTATTAGAAAAGAAGACCGTAAGATGGAGTTTTGGTGAGTCTGGAGAGGTAGATGTTAGAGTTACTCAACTTATCCCCAATGCTTTAATTGAGTTCACCTGGGCAGCTACAGGCTTAACTACAGAAGTACAAATTAGGCTAGAAGAGATCTCACATAATTTAACAAAGATTAAAATTACTGAAGGAGAATGGAAACTAGATAAAGATTCATTTGCAGTTGGAAATGAGCAAACTCATGGATGGACTGGGTTTATTGATGGATTAAAAGCATACCTTCTTTTTAATATTAATTTAAGAGAAGGAAAAAAACTGTAACAAAACGGGCAGAATTTCTTCTGCCCGAATCTAAATTAATTCTTAAATATTACAGTCCACCTCCAAATCCCTTTAGTCCGTGTCCTCGAAATCCAGGTCCCTTTGCTAAACCAGCTGTTCTTGCTGCTTCTCTAGTTGCTTGTACCTCTTCTAGAGTTGTTGCTAAACCTTTTTCATTTAATGCATCAACGACCGCTTGTTCTCTCTCTGTTTTCATTGTTTCAATTGCAGCTTTTCTTTCTTCCTCAGTCATTGTAGAAAAATCTGGCTTTGTTGAATCAACAGCCGGTTTACTTGGTTCAATATCCATTTCAGCAATCAAAATATCTGCTTGTCTCTGAGTTAATGTTCCGTCAGTCACAGCTTGAGCTATTTCTGTTTTTCTTGTTGCATCATTCTCGGCTTTAATATCAGTTTTTGTAGCATCTACAGCTGTTTGAACAGTTGATACATCAATCCCCAGTTTTTCTGCCAATTTAGTAACGAAAGTACTTGGCGTTGTCGAATCTGTTGCAGCGTAGGCTAGTGTCGGAGCAATCGCACTTATAGCGCCTATTACTCCAATTCCAATTGCTCCTAATAAGAGTTTCTTTTTCATAAAAATTTTATTTTAAAAATATTGTAAGTTTTGTTTTATCTCAATAATTCCTCTTGTCGACTTAGATTCCATATTGGATATCTATATATTAAATCCAACTAGTGAATTTGTTGTGAATGGTGAAAGAAGTTACAAAGAAAGTAAATTTGAAAATATTAAGATTTTATTATACAATTACAACATGAAAAACGTTGTATACAAACAAAACTTCGCTTCTCCTCGAAAATCTGCATAGATTAGAGCTACTATTTGTACGCCTAATTTATATTTCAATTAATAATCATGATACGAGCAAACAATTTAACAATTACATATGCAAAACCATTATTCCAAGAGCTTTCTTTTACTTTAGGTAATAAAGAGAAGGTTGGACTTGTAGGTCTTAATGGATCTGGCAAAACCACTTTGCTTAAGATAATGATGGGAATTGAAGTTCCTGACCAAGGAAAGTTTGAAGTTCAAAATGAAAAACTTTCTTATCTTCCTCAAGAATATACTTTCAAAAAAAATATGATGGTTGGTGAGTTTTTAGAACAACTTGTAGATGACCATATTAATGAAATGTATAAAGTTAATAAAATTCTTGCAAGATTAAAATTTGAGCCAGACATTTTCCAAGAAATTTTAACTTTAAGCGAAGGACAAAAAATGAAGCTTTATTTAGCCAAGCTACTAATGGAAGAACCTACAATCCTTCTACTCGACGAACCTACTAACCATTTAGATATTGATGGAATAAATTGGTTAGAAGAATTTATAAAGGGATTTGAAGGAATTTGTATTATGATTTCTCACGATAGAGAATTCTTAAATAATACTATTGATACAGTTTTTGAAATTGATGAATGCAAACTTTATCCATACAAAGGAAACTATGACGACTTCTTAGTTCAAAAAGTGGAACAGTTAGAAAAACGTAGAGATATGTATGTTCTACAAGAGAAAAAAAGAAAACAATTAGAAACTTTATTAGAGAACGTTTCTAAAATTGGTGATGGTAAAAAAAGATCTAAAGCAATGAGTTCTGCACGACACAGAATGGATAGAGAAGTTACAAGAGTTGAAATATCTGAATATGAAGAACAGAGAATGAAAGATATTAAACTAAAAGGATTTGTACATAATAATAAGTTTGTTTTAAAGATTCGTGATTTGAACTTTTCTTATGGAGATAAAAAGATTTTCGATAACGCAAACTTTGATATGTTTGGGAAAGAGAGAGTTTGGTTCCATGGAGCAAATGGGATTGGGAAAACTACATTTGTAAAACTATTATTAGGAATGTTAAAACCAGAGAGTGGTGAAGTTAGAATAGGCAATGGTTTAAAGTATACTTACTTTTCACAAGATCAATCTCATTTAAATATGGAAGATACAGTAGAAAGTTTTTTTATGACTAATACCGGTGTTTCTTTTGATAGTTCTTTTGGAATCTTAGAAAAGTTCTTATTTCCAAAAGATTTAAGAAAATCTAAAATTAAAAACTTAAGTCCAGGACAAAGAGCCAGATTATCTTTTGCGGTATTTTCAATGAAAGAATATGACTTTATGATTTTAGACGAACCAACAAACCATTTAGATATTAGGTCCAAAGAGGTTATTGAAGATGGTTTGAGAGATTTTCAAGGAGCAATACTTTTAATATCGCATGATCGATACTTTGTAAACTCAGTGGGATATACAAACAAAGTTACAATTAAGGAAAAAAAACTGGTCTAACATATCGTTAATAAATACAAGGGGATTAACCTGCAAGGGTTCAGCTTGCAGGTTAATCTTTCAGAACCTATACAGTTCTGCGAATGTAGCTGGAATTAATACCTTTGTATCTTTGCTCGTGAAGTGTAGGTTCTAATTATTAGTAATCTAGTTCAAAAACAAAATTTACTAATAGTGTCATCTCCAACATCTTCAGCTAATTCAGCTCTCATAACTATGGTTGTTACCCCGTCAACAACTAAATTTAGATCAGAGATTTTTGACTTTGTTATCTATTCCATTGACAGCCATAATACTAGAGTTGAATAAGGGGTTAGATCCATCGTAATTGATTGTCAAAACATTCAATTTCTCTACAATTCCAGTATCACCCTTTAGCTCTAAGTTAGTTTTATAATATAGAAGTAAAGACTTATATTGGTGTTGAAGTAATCCTTCGTTTCACTCTTCTCAATCTTTTTATTTTTAGGAATTAAAATATGGTTCTACTATAAAGCTCTAACGTAAAGAAACAACTTTAGAATTGTAAAGATTTAGTAAATTATCTAACCTATGAGAGGGGAAGAGTAAAGAAGAATGTAGATCCTTTGTGTGGTTCGCTTTTTACACCAATTTCACCATCGTGATTTTTGACTATTTCCGCGGAAATATATAAACCTAAACCGAGTCCAACAATATTTTCAGAATTATAAACTTCTGATTGAAAAAACTTCTCAAATATTTTTTCTTTATTTTCTTTTGTAATTCCTATTCCAAAATCTTGTACCGATACACGTACCTTGCCACCCATCAAATCGATGTTTACGTTAATATCTGTTCCAGGTTCGGAATATTTAATTGCATTAGTTAAAAAGTTTGTAATTACTTGTTCAATTCTAAATTTATCTGCTTCTAGAAATACTTCCATTGGAGCAGGTCTAAAATTAATTTTATGGCTATCTACAAAAGGAATAATGCTTTCAATAGATTCTCTAATTAAATCTGTAATACTCACGCGTTCTTTATTTATTCTTAATTTTCCAGATTGGATTTTTGTTATATCTAACAGTTCGTTAATTAAAGAATTTAATTTATTCAATTGATTATCTATAGTAGTTGTATACTTCATGTTCTCTTGATATCTTTTTGAAAGACTTTGTTGAAGAACTTGTGTATAGCCTTTGAGTGTTGTTAATGGAGTTTTTAATTCGTGACTTGCAATACTAATAAACTCATCCTTTTTTCTTTCTAATTCTTTCTGAGAAGATAAATCTACTATTAATCTCAGATACTTGTTTCTTCTTTTATTTAGTACAACTCCGCTCATCATAATAGGGACTTGATGACCATCTTTATGTTCCAATTCAGTTTCTAGAGCACTATAAAAACCATCCCTTTCTAACTCTGCAGATTTATCGATCGCATCATCTTGAAAGGGTTTTGGTACTAGACTTGTTAAATTTATGACCCCAGGTTTAAAATCTTCTTGATCTAATCCAATCATTTCTAGGAAAGATTTATTTGCCTCTGTTATCAAACCTTCGGAATCTCCAATTATCATTCCAATAATATTTGAACTAATCAGTTTTGTATAAATCTCTCTTCCTTTAATTAATTCTTCTTCGTATAGTTTCCTTGAACTTATATCGAGTGCTGAAATAATAATAAGATTGGGTTTTTTATTACTTCCTTCATTAACACCAACGACATTCATTTCTACATCTATTATATTATTAGTGCCAATTTGAATACGATCATCATATTTAACTGGATAACTTACTTCCACATCCTTTAAAGCTTTTTTTAATCTATCTCTTGGCCCCCGAGTATAAGACCAAGGCAGAGTATTAAGAATATTTTTTCTAAATAAAGTTTCTTCTTTGTCTTGAGTAATATCTAAGAATGCCTTATTTACTTCTACTAGTTTTCCTTCTTTTGTAACAATTGCAATTATTGTGAATACGCTATTAATAACTTCTCTTAAATTTTCTGTGCTGGATTTCAACTCTTCATTTCTTCTCCCAAGAAACTTATTTATATCAAAAAATCTTCCTGTTACATATGCTATAAATACTGCTTGAACAAAGAATAACGTTGTTTGGAAGAAACTATTTGGATCTGTTTTTATATCAAATCTTGGTTCTAGAAAGAAAAAGTTACCTGCTAAAGCAGTTATTAAACTTGCAAACATTCCAGAAGCCCCACCACTTATACCTGAATGTGCAAATACTAATACATAAAAAAATGAGAAAGGAGATAAGTTGTATGTATTATCAATTTTAGAATGGATAAATACAACCACAGCAGTTGTAAGAAGTGGAGATAGAAAAATTAATACTTGTTTTAAAAAAGAAAGTAAATCTCTACTATTTAATTTTCTTTTTATCTTTTTTAGTAACTCTTTCATGTATAATGTTATTAGGCTTCCTTATTGAAATCTTATGGAAATTAAAAAAATTAGTAAACAAATTCATTCTGCTAATTCTTACCTATCGGTTATTTATGGGTATCTTCAATTATTAGAATCTGAAATTTCCAAACGTTCAAACTCATCTGATGTTAAGGATATTCAATGGATTAGAAAGAGTATTAAAGCTTGTTTAGATTTGAAAAAATTAATAATTGAGATTGAAAATGAACTCAAAGAATAATTATTCTTTTATTCTATAACCATAACCTCTTGCAGCATCTATATACTTTGTTTTTGCACCATCTTCAAGTTTTCTTCTTAATTTCCCAATATGTACATCTACAACTCTCGTTTCTACTTCTGAGCTAAAGCCCCATACAGCATAAAGAATATTATCTCTTGTTGAAACTCTAAATTTGTTAGTCATTAGATATTTTAGTAGTTCGAATTCTTTTGCAGTTAATTCAATTTTTTCATCACTTCTAAATACTTCTAATGTGTCAGAATTCAATGTTAAGTCTCCTGCTTGTAAGATATTTGTATTATGTGTTTCGGAAGCATTTCTTAGCCTAGCTTTAATTCTTGCCCAAAATTCTTCTGAGTCAAACGGCTTTGTTATATAATCGTCTGCACCTGCATTTAAACAACTTATAATACTTTCCTTAGATTTATCTCCAGTTAGAATTATTATTGGAACATCTAAATATAACTTTCGGACTTCTTTGCATACAGTTTCTCCATGTAAATCTTCAAGGCCTAAATCTATAACGACAATGCTTGGTTTTTCTGATTTAAGATATTTTAATGCTTCGATTCCAGATGAAAATCCTAGAACATTACACTCACCTTTTATTTTTAAAAAATCTTGAATGTATTCAACCAAACTTTTATTGTCTTCTATTAGTACTAGTGTTGGGATCATATATTTAATATTGTAGTAATTTTATCTTTTAGCTCGTCTATATTAAAAGGCTTTTTTATATAATCATCAGCATTAAGTTTTTTTGCTAGTTCTGGTAAATCGGAAACGGCTGACATAAGGATGACAGGGATAGAAGAGTATTCTGTTTTGATCTTTTCAATTATCTCGTCTGCTCTTTTTTTCTTTAACCAGTAATCTAAAATAATTAAATCAATTTTCTCTTTCTTTAATTTTTCGTATAGAGAAGTTTTATCATTACATTGATGTATACCGATATCCATACTGGAAATAATTATTTCTAATAAATCTTGGATATCGATATCGTCCTCACAAATTAGGATATTCATCAAAATCTAGATAATATGTTGTTTTATACAACTTCTTCTGTACTATTAGAGAATAGACTTACAACTACAGCAATAACATATGCTAGAATAAACCAAACAATTATTGCTAATACTGAAGCAAATTCTACATATGACCCTTCTACAACTGGTGAAGGAAATATTCCTTGAAAAGGTGCAACAAAGAAATTAGTTACATTAATAAGCATTGTTACAAATCCTGTTTGATTAGCTCCTAAAAGAAGTAAAATAAATCTAAATAGAATAAATAGATTAATAATTGATACTAATGCAAATATTATTTGATTAACTTTAGAAATAAAGAAATCTCCTGAGAAAACATTGTAACCAGATCGAACTGTTCTTGAAGTAACATTCCCAACTGGATCTTGAGTAACTGTAGTGGTTTCTTTTACTGTACCCTCCATAAAGAGATAAATAAAAAGTATTATTAATAGTTTAACAATAAAAAATAGTAATTTGTAAACTTATTTGCGTATAATGATTCTCAAGATAAATGTATATCCAAAGTAGATTAGCATATAGTCGTAACCTTCAAATATTTGGTAAATTAGCAGAAGTAACAATTGAAGATAATACTTTAACTCTAAAAGCTGGGGAAGAGAGCATTAAATTTACGAAGTAGTTGTAAATAATTTAAAAAAACTACCAGAAATGATGGTTTTTCTATTTATATATAGCGATTGGACTGAGAAGCGAACACTGGCAATATTACTGGGTAAGGGTTATACTATTAATACATATTATTTATTACCTTTTATATATGGGATTGATTATTTCATTAATCATAGGAGCTATCGCAGGATTCCTTGCAGGTAAGTTCATTTCAGGTAGAGGATTCGGTTTAATCGGAGATACAGTAATAGGTATTATCGGAGGATTTATAGGAAGTCTTTTATTCGGATTACTTGGATTATCTTCAAACGGTACAATTATTGGAGAAATATTAGTTGGATTTGTAGGAGCTTGCGTACTATTAGCAATTGCTAAAGCAGTAAAAGCTGCTTAATACTAAATTGTATTTTTAAAGAGCACCAGAAATGGTGCTCTTTTTGTATTACTATTTTGGTACAATTACTTTAATAATTGTTAGTTTAATGTATGATAAAAAAACTTTCTAACTTACCTTCAATTGTTTATGTAGTCTTAATTCCCATTGGTATTGCTGCATTAATAGTAGGGGTAATTCTATTATTTACTGGTATTGCTACAATTGAAGGTTTTGCTTCGTTTTTATTTTTAGTAATTGGATTAGTTATTGTTTTAGCAGGAAGTTCAGATGTTAAAATACCTAAAATTAAATCTCCTGGATCAGGTGGATTTGCAGTTGCCGCTGGAATTGTATTCTTTGCATTAATGGGAATGTCTATAGATCAAACTGGTAATGTAATTTACAACTATCCAATACAAGTATTAAGTTGTCCAGAAGGAACTTACTTAACAAGAGAATCAGTTGTTACAAATCCACTTCCAGGTAGAACAGATATTAATCAAGATTTTAATTGTGTTAATACACACAAAAAAGTTGTCTCTTCAGTGGATATTGGAACAGTATTAATAGTTAGATTTGTAGAGTATGTAATTATTGGTTATGGTTTTATATTTCTAGGGACTATTATTACTTTTATTAAGAAACAAATGTCTGTCGCCGATAATCAGACTATATAGCAGTATTCAATCCTGATTAGCGTAATTAGCATTTATATGCAATAATAACTCGTAAAGTAATTTATTTATTACCTAAATAATATATGCCTGCAAAAAAGAAAGAAGTAAATCACCATAATTTATTAAAAGGAGTTGTTGCAGGTGCAGCAGTACTTGGAGGAGCAGCTTTAGCAGCCGTGGCATTATCTGATGAGGATAACAGAAAGAAGCTTGGAGAAAAAGCAAATGAACTTAAAGATAAAGGAGAAGATTTTTTAAATGATGCTTACAAAGAAGCTGCAAAGCAATTTGAAGAATTAAAGAAAAAAGTTGAAAAAATGATTGCAGAAGGAAAGAAAACAGATGAATACAAAGCAATGTTAGAAAATTTCGATAAAGTTGCAGATAAATTAGCAGATGCTAAAAAAACTTCTGGAAAAGATCTAGATAAATTAGTAGCAGATGTTAAAAAGTCTGTAGAAGAGCTAAAAAGCGAATTCGATGAAATGGCAAATGCATAACTTCTAAATTATGTAAGTTTTTCGAACCGGCAGAAATGCCGGTTTCTGTTCAAAAAAGTTAAAGACCGGTTTTATCCGGTCTTTTTTACAAGGTAGACTCAGCTTTCGCATGAGTTTTACCAGTGTGGCTTTCGTAATACTCTTTTCAAGCTATTACGAAAGAGTACTATGTATCTTAATATAAATAATAGAATACATAGTACGAAACCAATGATGTGAAAGATGAATCGAGGTGCATTGCGGATCAATAGCACCATAAATACAACTCCAGCAATCATTGATACTACTGAAAGGGCAAAAGACCACGTCCTTTGCCAATTCCCAGACATAACTCCAAAAAAGATAACGAATACTCCCACCCATTCTCCACACATCTCTTGCTGATGTTGAAGGAGATAGATGGATACTATCTCGAGACATATTATGACTAGTATTCTTCCAGTCATGAATAGTTCATTCACTTTAATCTCCTTTCGAACGATTTTGTATTATACCACTTGAATTATAACCTTGACGATTTAAGAAAAAGATATAGAATTATATTAATAGTTGTTAACTTTATTAGAATGAATAGATCTAAAGTAGGATATATTGCTGATATAGAAGAAGAGACACTAAGTAACGATAATTTTAGAAAAGTTGTATATACAACCCCTTTAATGCAGTTAGTTACAATGATGCTTAAACCAAAGGAAGAAATTGGAATGGAAGTACACGAAACAAGTGATCAATTTTTTAGAATTGAAAGTGGAACTGCACAAGTAATTCTAAATGGCGAAGAAAATATTTTAAAGAGTAACGATGTTCTAATTGTTCCTGCTGGCACAAACCATAACATTATTAATAATTCAGATTCTGAAATACTTTCGCTATATACAATTTACACACCACCAACACATCCTGCTGGAACTGTAGAAAAAGAAAAACCAAGCGAATGATTAGTCTTTGAACGTCATTGCGAGGAACGTAGTGACAAAGCAATCTCAAAAAAATAACTTAATGTCTCATCCACGAGTAGGTACTTGATATATGAGATTGCTTCGCTTTGCTCGCAATGACGTCGCAGTGAAAGTGAGTACACAACTCTGTTAACTTTATATCTTAAAGAGAACGACAGGTGGGCACTGCCAACATAAATCTAAGTTTTCTATAAGAAAACAAGATTTATAGCTGTAAAGTCATAAATCTTAATGTAATATATTTGAATATACCTATTAAGAATAATTTATGCCGCAATTTCTAAAGAATAAACGTAATCTTTTTATAATAGCTTGTATATTACTTTTCTTATGTACTTGTTGCATTATTGGTGGATTTCTTTTATTTAGATCTCGAATGCAAAGCAGCGATGTAAATACAAATACTGTTAGTACAAATCCAGCACCGCCATCAAAAGATCCAATAGATAAAACACCAATACCAGTGCCTGCACCTACACCGACAATAAAGAATCCTATTACATTAAAATTTCCAGCTCAATTTACAAAAACAACTTACCAGGATGAAGGTTGTGGGCATCAAAACGGACTCGAGGCTTATACATATACTTTAGACCCAACTATTAGAGTTGGACAATTAATAGTAAGTAAAAAGAGCTTACCAATGGATGCAGACCAGAAAGCTGATTTTCAAGATGCTGTAGATGTTATTAATGGAGATAAAACTGTTGTATATTCTACGACTCCAACTTCTAGCGAAGTTAGAGGGTTACCTCTGGCTGCAACATATGCAGAATGTGGAGGTGCTGCATACTACCCAACAGCAACATTTAATGTAAATTATCCAGGAGTAGATAAAGCTACAGCAATAATGTCTCTTGGAGGATATCAATCTTACTTTGATAATGTAGATTCTGCAGATATGACTTTATGGATTTACATGGTTAAAGGAGATGAAATTGCAGAAGCATCTTTAAGATTCCATTTATCTGAAGCATTTAGTGCTGCAGAAGGAAACGCTTGTATGACTACATTTGAAGGGAATACTTTTATAGATCCTCAATGTTTAGTAGATAACTCAGCAGGAAATACTACAAAATTGAATTTATACAAAGCTAAAGCAGAGCAGTTAAAGAATATTATTCAATTAGTGGATTAAATTATGGATTCTTCTTTAGTAGAATAATATGAAAAAAATATTACTGGGACTGCTTATTTTCGGAGTTATTATTGGAGGATATTTACTTATTACTGGCTACTACCCTGGAGGTAAAATATATCTGTTTAGCCTTAGAGATGAAGTTACAAGTGATATATTTTACAGTAAGATTGGTAGCCTAAATAACTATAGTTTTGGCGTAGTTACTGGTAGTATTAAACTTAATGACACCACAGATGTAAATGCACAGATTTCTAGCCTACAAGAAAGTTTTAATTCAAATGACGTTTATATAAATACAAGAAACCAACAGTTTCTCACATATACGATAACGCTAAATCAAGGTAGAAAGAATTCAAACAGTCAGATTAAAGAAAATATTACAAAATTAAAGAAGAATCCAGTTGTAAAAGAACTATATCTTACAGCTGGAAATGTGACTCTTACTGGGGATATAAACTCGACTGTACGAGCTTTCGAAGATACTGGTTTATTTAATATCTTTCAGGAAGATATACAGACTGTTTACTAATTCTTACGTTAAGACTTTTGAGCAGAACAGTGAATCAATTAGTTCTGGAATAGATTAATTTTTTCTCCCATTTGGAATGTAATTGTAGTATTCACTTGGTTCGTCTATCTTTTCTATTGTTAGTGAGTTTTGAATTTCTGCCCTAGATTTAGGAGACATAGAAGAATAGGAAACTGTACCTGTCTCCTCATTCAACTCATCAATTAATGCTTTTGCTACTGCTGTTTGTTTCTTAAATATTTTTTGAAATATTTTTTCAACAGCAATTACATATACTTCGTTTCTTTCTATTGCACGCATTAAATCTATACAATCAGATAGATATGTCAAATATAATGCACAGTGAAAAAGTATTTCTCTTGGGTTTTTAATATCTTTTAGAATATTTGTATTTAAAAATGACATTGTTAGCATATGAAAATCTGTCATAAGACCTTTGCTTTCCTCAAATTTTTCTCTTTCAATAGGCTGTACTTCAGTAATGTAGTATGTTGGGGGGTTTGGATTCACTTCTAGTTCTTGTTTGTGGAATTCTAAAAGGTGGCTATAAAAGAAATTTGTATTTAAATCAATATTTGCTAGTTCAACAATAATGTGATTTAGTGCTTTCATTGTATCGATAACTAATCCGGACATAACACCTGGTACAAAAGTAGATTCATCTCTAAGTGTTAATAGATTTTCTGCAATATGCTTTAGAGCTGGATGTTTAGAATTTTTTAGTCTTTCTTCAACTTTTACTAAAACATTTCCAAGGATATCTAATCTTGTTTCTTCTGGTATAGAATCTAAGTTATCAAAATCAAAATTGGATTCTGAACTAAAAGTTTCATCTAAGTTTGGCATAGAAAGAATGTATAAATTTAATTTATCGATTATAGCTTACAGAACACAAACTTGTCATCAGAGTGAGATGACTTTGCTTACTCGTTAATCTTGCAATCATACAACATCCTACTTCCTAACTTCACTAAAAGAGGTGATATGCTATTATAGTAATTAGTTATTTCTATCCCCGCCGGTCTTCGAAGTGAGCAGGAGGGGATATAAAAGAATTTATAACACCCCTGGAGCCTCGTTTCACTCGACTCCTTTCCCCTCTTAGACTAAGAGGGGTGGCGGCGAAGCCGGCGGGGTGATATTGCAATGTACATTTACAACAAAAATATACTCAAACAAAAAAGAAAGTACCTTCGTAACAACGCAACTGAAGCGGAAGTTATTCTATGGTCAAAATTAAAAAACAAACAGTTAGCAAGTTGCAAGTTTATACGCCAATACTCCATCGACAACTACATTCTCGACTTCTACTGCCCATTAAAGAAACTTGGCATAGAGTTAGATGGTTCTCAGCATTCTGAGGTTGATGCACAAGCATACGATAACCTCAGAACTATACATTTAGAATCTTACGGAATAAAAATACTTAGATTTTGGAATTCAGATATAAAGAATAATCTAAATAAAGTACTTACTACAATATTTAGAGAACTTGAATAAAATATAAACCTTCACTTCACCGTCACACTCTTAGCCAAATTTCTCGGTCTATCCGGCTTATTCCCTAACTCAATCGCAAAGAAATAAGAAAGTAGTTGAAACGGAATTACATTCGAAATTGCATCCGCCAACTTACCATCTGGAGCATATATAAACTCATCAAAAAGTTCATTATTCTCTTTTCCAATTGCTATAACTTTAGCACCTCTTGCTTTAACTTCTGCCGTACAATTTATCATATTCGCTTTATTTTCATCGTTAGAAA
>JBDSRX010000085.1:0-20535 GCA_039929105.1 Candidatus Dojkabacteria bacterium | reverse complement strand
AAATAAAGCTCAAGTTAGTCCACAAACAAATTTTGTAGCTAGTACACAATATGTAAATTCTACAAGAGAACCTTTAAGCAATATTAAACCTAAAGATTTTTATTTTACTACTGCAAATACAAATTTAGATTCTAAAAGATTTAGAGTTAAATATGAAGATGGAACTTACAGTGGATATAAAAATATCGAGTCAATTGAGGGAATAAAGGACGATTCTGGTGTAGAAATGTCTAAAGCTTCTATTATTTATAAAGAAACTAAGAACTTTACAGATATTGAAGTTGAAAATAACCCAGGAGATATAACCATAACATTTATTGGAGACCCAGCAAACTTAAACGCAGCTGCATATGGAGTTAACTATACTTACGAAACTGAATATAAGAAAAAATTATTTACAAACTTTGGAATCAATCTAATAACTAGAGAAGAATGGGGAGCTCCATCTTACAGTGAATGGACACCTCAGTTTTCAAAAATAACTAGAGTAGTAGTTCATCATACAGCTACTAATGTTGATTTTTCTTCTACAGACGTTACTGTTAGAGCAATATATAATGAGCATAAGATTAGGTGTTCTGATAATTCAGGATACTATCCATCAAATTGTTCTATTGATAATACTTGGAGTGATATTGGTTACAATTATTTAATTGACCCTTATGGAAATATTTTTGAAGGACGATCTGGTGGGAATGGAGTAATCGGTGCACATTCTATCCCTAATCAAGGTTCAATTGGAATTTCTCTTCTTGGAAATTATTCTACAACTCAACCGCCAGCAGTTATGATGGCAAGTCTTACTAAATTAATTGGTGCAGTTAGTTTTTTAAATGATTTTAAAGTAGTTTGGCAGCAAAGTTTATTAGGCCATAGAGATTATTTAAATACAGAATGTCCTGGGGCAAATATTTACCCAGTACTTCCACAAATAGCTATAAATTCCGAAGCAGCAAGACAAAGTTATAATGCTTCTCAGAACAGAGATTTAATTGGAAAGATGTCTTTTGGGCAAGACTTTATAAGAAGTAATCCTCAAATAACAGATGGAGGTGGTAATTCTCATGTATATTTAATTGCAGATAATATTGATGCTCAGATGAAACTTAAAATTAAAAGCACCTCAACATGGAGTGGTACAAATGGTGCAGCTATTTATGGGGAAAATGTATTAGTTTATATAAATAAATCTTTAGCACCCGCATTTATAGGTGAAGTAGGGCTATCAATCCCTGGAATTCAATTTAGTACAGATTTACCTTAAGCATGGATGATATAAATTCAGTACAAAGCTATTTTACTTACTATGGCTATAAAATAGAATATTACGAAGTAAGTTCTCCAGAGTCAGATAAATTATTAATTTTCATAAATGGTTTTTGTGATCCAATTGAAAACCATTTAGATATACTTTCCTTAGTTTCTTATAAAGGTTACAGAGTAATTGGAATAAATTTACCAGGTCATGGAAATAGTGCACATATAGAAAATGTTACATGGGATTTACTAGAAGACATTATTAGAATATTTATTCATAAAAATAAAATTACTGATTTTAATATTGGTGGATTTTCTATTGGAGGAGGAGTTGCCCTTAAATATGCATCTTTGTATCCATCCGGTATTAATGGAATTAATGTTTTATCTCCATTTTGTTACCAACTTCCCAATATTAAAGAATTAATTCCAATGGGAATTAATTTTTTAAGAACATTTCATAAAAATAGATTAGAGCATCCTGGACGAGAAAGTCCATCCACAAAGATTTATCCAATTTATTATGCTAATCATTACTCTGGAATAACTAAAGATCCAATGTTGAATAAAGAAAATTTAGTTGATATACCTATTGAAGTTACAATTGGTTCTAAAGATGAGGTTGTTAATTATGAATTTGTTCAAGAAGCACTTTCAGATATACCTGCTGTTAAATATAACTTAATAGATAATGAAGGCCACGATATTTATTATAGAGATGAAGTAATCATTGAGAGAATTGCTGCGAATCTGGTAAAATAGCGCTGCATCAAATGCCGATGTGGTGAATACACGCGGACCCTGTCCCGAATGCGCTGCGGTGGCGGAATTGGTATACGCGCAACGTTGAGGTCGTTGTGGGAGTTAAATTCTGTGCAGGTTCAAGTCCTGTCCGCAGCATATTCGGGATTGAGGTGGGCAAGCAAGTCCTCCCTGCCCGCCTTTGACGTGGTCGTCTGCATTATATTTTGATTGAGGTGGTCCAAAGCCAATAGAAATCCAAAATTCGCTGAGCTCATTAGGATTTCTAACTGTAGTGCCTTCGGATGTGTAGGTTCCCACCAGAGGCGGTTCTCCCGATGAATCGGGACTAGGTAAATCTAGAAACTCGCTTAAGCTCGTTAAGATTTACACCTAGAAGTCCTCTCGTCTGCATTTAACCTTCTATTACATATCCCGACAATATATCCCTTAGCTTTTCAAGCTCTGCAAAAATAGTATCTAAGCTAGTTTTATTCTTAATTGCTTCTTTGTATCTTAAATGCAATCCTGAAAAAGCACTTGTAGTTAAAAAGACAGTTCTTATGGGTATTTGATAAATTATATTCCCAATAGTAACCAATGCTCCATTTTCATCGGCTGGAGAAATCTTTACATTTATTTCTCCAAAGTTATAATCTGGTGCAATTCCAGCGAACGCAGCGTCTATTGTATCTGGGGAGACATAACCAGGAATGGACTCTCCGTTTTCCTGGAGTCTATTCATTTCTCTAATAGCTTCTGTAATAAAATTTGCCATATCTTTTATTTTCTAAAATGTATTAATAAAATTACTCTTTTGGTTTAGCTATTATGAAGGCGATCCAGTCTGTACATCTCCTGCGCGTTCATAATTCGCGAAAATTACTCCTTTTGGTGAAACCTTACTACTTGTTAGTTTGAAGGCCGTAGGGATGGTACCTTCGGCAAATAAACGTTTGCCCGAACCAAGCGTTATAGGATAAATTTTAAGCCATAATTCATCGACTAAATTGTGCTTTAAGAGTGTCTGAATTAGATTACTACTTCCCCAAACTTCCAGGTCGAGACCATTCTCTTTTTTTAGCTTATTCACCTCTTTAATAATATCGCCGTCAAGAAGCACTGAATTCTCCCATTCAAGCTTGAGTGTTGAATCGTGGGAAACCACATACTTTGTAACTTCATTGATATGTGGCCAACCATCAGCATGCTTCGGCCAGTAGCCTGCAAAGATTTCATAGGTTTTATGGCCTAGCAAGAGATCAAATTGGCCAGACATGTCCCGCGCATAAACTTTCTCAGTAAAACTATCGTTGTAAGGCCCCGCCCATCCCCCGTATTTGAAGCCCTCCTGAGTATCTTCCTTGGAGGCTCCGGGTGCCTGCATAACACCGTCGATTGTTATCATTGTTGTGACAATTATTTTTCTCATATTATTATTTCCTAAAATGCACAAGTTTGCTTGTATCGATTGTTTCAAATTTATCTACAAATGTTCTTAACCACATTTCTACAGAGAATACTCTCCAGAAGAATAAAATATCTCCTCTCATTTCTCCAGATAATGCTTTTTCAAAACCTATCATTATTTTATCTGCCCAAGTTTCTACCCTTGAATTGCTTGTTTAAGTCTATTTTCAAATTCTGACCTATCTCTAAGAATATACTCCACTATGTCTAGAAGCTTATCATATTCTTGCTGTGTAAGGCCCATTGGTTTTTCTGGATCCATAGGCCAATCTGCCGGAAAGTCTATATTGACTTTAACAATATCATAAATTGTCTGAAGGTGTTGTACCATAAAGCCTTTTGTAAAACCATTAACAGTCATAGCTTCTGAAAGCATATCTTTTATTATTGGCCACGAAAATTTCTCAAAGAAATTAGTTCCTTCATCACTTAAATAAGTGTTTAAACGTTTCTTCTCTTCTTCAGAAACAACATTAACTCCATAACCAATTCTTAAAATAAATCCAAGATACGATGTTAATGCTACTAGTTCTTGAGCATGTAACTGTTCTTCTGTTAAATTATCTTCCATTAAGATATTACTCATATTTGAAATATTAATTCGAATCAATTTTAATTATTCTATCATTTGCCCCATCATTAGATTCATTATACCATTCGTGCTCTGATTTATTGTTGTGGTTATATGTCAAGTAAACGGCATCTTCTACAACTATTACTATTTTCGACATTAGTTTACCTCCTCCTGTTTGTGCAAGAATCTCTTCGGTAATAATTAAAAAAAAGGTATTAATTATTGTGAAATTGCTTGATTAAACTCTGCCCAGAAATTATTTTGGAAATCAGGATCATCACCTATGTTTAATAGATTGTTATAGTCATCTTTATTCATACCAAGAGGCATTTCTGGATCCATAGGCCAATCATCTGGAAAATCGTCACCTTTTTCTACAATTTGAAAAAGTTTTTCTAGATGCTCTAGAATAAATTCTTCACTCATGCCTAATTCAGCCATTTTCTTAGTTAATAATTTTTTGATTATTGGCCATGCATACTTCTCTAAAAGGCTAGAACCTTCATCTAATAATCTTCTGTTAATTTCCCGAATTTTAGGGTCTCTAAAATCAATTTCTTTATAAATTCTAATCGCATAATGAAAACTTAAAATTAAAGATTCTCGTTCCCAAATTTTTTCTTGTGGTAGTGTGTTTATCATCTTATAATTATAAATCTATTTGTATTTTTAGTAAACCGTCATCAGATAACCATTCATGTATCCCAGTGTTGCTAATATTGTATCTTAGGTAAGTATCATCTTCGACTACAAGAATTAATTTATGCATTAATAAATCACTAAACCTCAATTTTAGATGTCTAGCAATTGTTCTAAAAGTTTCTCCACCTCCTTGATCAAGGACTTCGTCAATAACCAGAAGTATCTCTTTGTCTGAATCTCCTTCAATTATATGAGCAATTTGTTCTGAGACGTTATCAGAAACAACTGCATTCGTGGAATTTATCTCATCAACACCAATTGTAATAAAACCAAATTGTCTACGGATTTTATTTACTAACTCTTCAGAAGATATTGATCCATCTTCAGATATCTCAGTAAGAATTCTAAGTGCAATAGTATTAAAGAAAATAAACCCTTGAGTTAAAACACCTAAGAAAACACTTCCAGAATCAAAAAATTTTTTCTGTTCCCTAAATAACCTTTTACTTGGATCAACTAAATATGCATTCATATTTCTCAGTGCTATCTCAAATCTGTGGGACACATATCTTATTCTAGTATCTGCTTTTGTTAATCTGGGTATAGTATTTTTATCTACATTTAATTTTGTAGAAGTAAACCAAGATAAGTATTTATCCAAATAAATGATTTCATTATTAAATTTTATACCCAACAAACCTAGAAATGAAAACCAAATTATAAGAAAAAGTTCTTCATGCTCATTTACTTCAATTGAAAATTCTTCTGGATTAGTAAGTAAAGTTCTAATTCTTCTCACATCATCCAACCACTCTTGAAGCTCATTCAAAAACCCTAGGTAATCTTTCTTATATATTTGATCTTTTTGTGTAACTAGATTTTCATCTAATTTTACAGATGAAATCAAACTCCAGTTCAGTTCTGGATATGGGTTTAAATTTTCTTGTTGCTCGGGCATTATTTCCTAAAATGTACTAATTTAGATGTATCTATCGTTTCGAACTTATCTACAAAAGTTCTTAACCACATCTCAACGGAGAATACTCTCCAGAAGAATAAAATATCTCCTCTCATTTCTCCAGATAATGCTTTTTCAAACCCAATCATTATTTTATCTGCATCCCAGTATTTTCTAGATCTAAAAGACTTAGAGGTAAAGATAGTAATAAAATTTTCTTTCTTTCTTTCAATCCATTCCCATTCTGGATTTGTAAATCCAATCTTGCTTCTTCTTAATCTATTTTTTTCTGGCATTAAACCTTGCATTGCGTTTCGGTAAACAAATCTATTCCATCCATGTTTAATCTTCTGATCAATTGGAAGACTGAATGCAAACTCAGCCATTTCATGATCATAAAATGGAACTCTGGATTCTAAAGAATTTGCCATTGAGTTTTTATCTTCGTATCTTAAAAGACAAGGTGTAGTTGTTGATGTTACATCTTGGAATAATCTCTCATTAAGGTTTCGCTTATGTTTAAATGCTGGTGTGTCTAATCCTGCTGGTTTATGCAAAAAGTCTGAACCTTTAATTTGACTATTTTTCTTCAACATCCCATCGAGTCTAGATAGTACAAATTTTACATAAATATCTTTTCCAGCATATAGTTCGCTTAAACCTTTCATTGGCTGCCCTTGGTCCATTGCAGACTGAAAATAGCTCATAAAATAGGGTATGTATCCTGCAAGAAGTTCGTCTCCACCTTGACCAGATAAAATTACTGTGACTTTCTTTCGAGCTTCTCGCATAACAACATAGTATGCGTAAGGAGCACCAGAGATTACTGGCTCTTCTTGAAAGTAAGTCCATGTGTCTAATTCTTCCCAGAATTTATCGATATCTGGTTGAACTTTTACGCTCTCAACTCCAGTAAACTCAACAACTGTGTCTATATATTCTTCTTCGTTAACAGTTTCTCCCGGATGAACTGCAGAGAATGAATACATTTCGTTTGGTAATTTTGCATCTTTTGCTTCACTATCCATTAAAGACCCGTGATATCTTTCTTTATAAAGCTTTGCAGCAACAGATGTAATTCCAGAAGAGTCTAAACCTCCAGATAATGTAGTTCCAACAGGAACATCTCCAATTAAATGTAGGTCAATAGTTTCTAAAAATTTCTCTCTAAACTCTTGTGCATATTCTTTGTCTGATTTTGTTGGTGCAAAGTTTGTATTAACAGTAGGATTCCAGAATTTTTCTGTTCTAAAGTTACCTGAATTATCAATAATCATATAATGTCCAGGTAGAAGCCTTTTTATGTTCGAAAAAAATGTATTTTTATCAATATCATGAATTCTATATGCCAAGAAATTGTATACTGCATTGTCATCTGGTTCTCTATCAACATCAAAACCAGAAAGTACTCCTTTGATTTCTGAAGAAAAAGCTAATCTCCCATCAATTTCTGCATAGTATAGAGGTTTAATTCCTATTCGATCTCTTGCAATCATCATTTGATCTTTTTTATGATCGTACAAAACAAAAACAAACATTCCTCTTAAATGATTTACAACGTCTTCTCCCCATTCTTCATATCCGTGAGCAATAACTTCTGTATCTGAGTTTGTTCTAAATTTATGTTTTAAATTTATTAATTCTTCTTTAATTTGTTTAAAGTTGTATATCTCTCCATTTAAAACAACTTGAATTGATCCATCCTCGTTTTCTAAAGGATAAAGATCGTTTGTTAAATCTATAATCGCAAGTCTTCTAAATCCAACAGTGAAGTTTGGTGTTTCAATATACCCATCATCATCAGGACCTCTATGAAATATTGAGTCTGACATTTTCTTAATCTTATTTTTATCCGGTGTACCAGTAAATCCAACAATTCCGCACATATTTTATATTTAATAGTTAATAGAATTCTCCCCTTGAGGGGAGTGACACAAAGTGCCGAGGGGTGTTATCTTTACAACCACAGTCCCTTCGGGACACCTCCTTCAAAGGAGGAATTATTAAATTAATTTTTTAAAATCGACTTTATTATATATCATAAAATTTAATGAAGGAATTAATTATTATGACAATACCACCGTCAGTTATCTAGTGGCAGTCAGGAACGTTGTATGCAACGTTCCTACGGGTGGGTTACATCATTCTACGGTCTGGCTGTTATCTTAAGGGGGATGTGAAATAAATAGTAGGGCGTGGCACGACCTGGTTCTTGTGATGAGTTTAAAAGTAGGTTAGGCCTTTTTAATTAAACCTTTCTAAGCAATAGAATAGGTGTATTTCCGCTTTGTCCTTGAGGATTTCCATTAATAATTTCTAGAAGCTTCTCCTTAGTCATTTCTGCTTTTAAAGAATCACTCATTCCAAGAACAATATTTTCGATGTTATTTCCATCTAAGATTGCAGTCTTATAACCATGTTTTTGTTCAATTTCTTGTGCATCTACATCTGCATGTTCGGGAGTAATAAATCCGTAACCTCTTAAAGGTTCAGGGTACATTTCTGGAACAAACCCATCAATTCCACCAATATTATGGCCAGCTAAAATATAGAAATACCCAGGTTTTCCAAGTGCTTTCATAACAACTCCGCCAACCATAGCGAATAAAAATCTAGGAATTCCAACAATATCCATAGCTAATTGTATCTTTTGAGGGATAGCAAACCCAGGATCGTGCGGCCATTTTTTTACAAATCTAACTAAGAATCTTGCAAACCAAGTTACATGAATATCTGTTTCTTTTACATAATATCCTTTACAAATACTTACAACTTTAGAAGCTAAACAAAACATATCGCCATCTTTGTAAAATGCTTTAGTATGTTCTTCAATAAACTTGTCCAAATCTTCATCAATTAATGCAAGTCTTGTTTTTACTGGAAACCTTGCGTACTTTACACCATCAACTTCCATATATAGTTGCTGTCCATCATGTGGTTTCTCTTGAATTCCTAAATTTGAATTATCTTCTTCTACATGCATATTAGTTTTGTAATTGTTTAATACACGATTTTTACAAAATAGTATCTATAAGTCAATGCGTAGTATTGAAATAAATTGACACGAACTGTTATTATCAAAAGTAGTTTTAACTTCTATGGACAAACCACCTAAACAAAACAAATTCGAGAAATTCGAAAATATATTGGAAAATTCCTTTCCTCTTCAACCTCTGCATCCTCGAGCATTACTTGATGCCGAAGTTAGATATTCTGCCGAAATGTTAAATGCTATAAGATATGCGACAATTCCAATTGTTTTTTCCGATGTCTTAGAGAAAACATTACAAAATGTTGAACAAATTATGTTTGAAATGGGTGATAAATTAGTAATGCAACAAAAAATTGTTAGGCAAATTGATAGATTAATACTTACAGTACATAGTGGAAAAGATGAGAAAAAGATTAATACAACTATTGCTGAACTTTATGAATATCTTGCTAAATTATCTTCTACTGTGCTGGCATTAGTAAATAATTTGTTAGTAAATTGTGATAGTTTTAAGGAATTTTTAGAATTACTAGATTATCTTTTGTCAAAAGACCCTGAAGGGGAATTTAATAAAATGCTTAGATTTTTAAATAGTAATAAAATATTAATTCCACCACAGACTAGTTTAGCTATGTATCTTATTAAAGTTGTACCGGTAGATATTTCTGGTATATACGCTTCTAAAACGGATCAAGATTTAATAAATACTTTACAAAGCAGAATTACTTTCTGTATTGCTTTAACCAACAGCTTAAAAGAGATTAGAAAGATTTTAAAAGGTTATAAAAATTATGCTATTAGCGGTTCAGAGCAATAATATTGACACATTAATCCAAAAGTGGAATAATCCTTGTATGTTATACAGAAATGCAATAAATAAGACTTCAACTTTAACTACAACCCCGTAAGGGGATCTTTCGCGTAACCAAAAAATATATTACCATCGTAACTTTTAATTAGTATAATCAAATTAATTTCCAATTTTTAATTTAAAATTTAAAATTCTAAAAATGTCACAAGATAACGAAGATAACTTATATAAAATTAGACATTCAGCAGAACACGTATTTGCACAAGCTGTAAGAGAGCTTTATGGAGATAAAGTTCAATTAGCTGTTGCTCATATCTCAGATGTTGGTTTTGCAAACGATGCAAAATGGGACGTTAAGCTTTCCGAAGCAAATTTCGAAAAAATAGAGAAAAGAATGCAACAAATTATTGATAAAGATTTACCAATAGTACAAAAAGAAATATCTAGAGAAGAAGCTAAGGAAATGTTTAAAAATAATCCTTTCAAATTAGAGTGGATTGATCAATTTGATGCACAAGAAAAAACTCTAACAGTTTATTGGACTGGAGATAGATATGTAGATTTTTGTAAAGGTCCACACGTTAAGTCAACAGGAGAAATTAAAGCATTCAAATTGCTTTCAGTAGCAGGTGCTTATTGGAGAGGAGATGCAAATAAAGAAATGCTAACAAGAACTTATGGAACAGCTTTTGATTCTAAAGAAGCATTAGATGAATACTTGAATATGCTTGAAGAAGCCAAGAAAAGAGATCACAGAAAATTAGGTAAAGAGTTAGATTTATTTACTTTCTCAGACTTAGTTGGATCTGGATTGCCATTATTTACTCCAAAAGGAACATACTTATGGCAACAATTAGCAAATTTCTCAGAATCTTTACAAAGAGAAGCAGGATTTGAACAAGTTAAAATTCCACATATAACAAAAACTGAACTATATAAAGTTTCAGGTCACTGGGATAAATTTGGAGATGAGCTATTTATTGTAAAAAGCCAAGAAACTGATGATGTATTTGTAATGAAGCCAATGAACTGTCCACATCACACACAAATTTATGCTTCTCAAAAAAGAAGTTATAGAGACTTGCCTGTCAGATACTTTGAAACAACTACAAACTATAGAGACGAAAAAGCAGGAGAACTATTAGGACTTTCTAGAGTTAGAGCTTTAACTCAAGACGATGCTCATATCTTCTGTAGAATGGACCAAATTGACGAAGAATTTACATTAATAATGGGAATGATTAAAAAAATGTATGCTGCATTGGGACTAGACTTCAAAGCCAGATTATCTTTTAGAGATCCTGCACACCCAGAGAAATACCATGGAGATGATGCTTCTTGGGAAGATGCTCAAAAAACAATTGAAGATATCGCTAAAAAGTTAGACATCAATTATTTTGTTGCAATAGGAGAAGCTGCATTTTATGGACCTAAGATTGACATTATGGTTAAAGACTCTTTAGGAAGAGAATGGCAATGTGCAACAGAGCAATTAGATTTTGTGCAACCAAAGAGATTTGGATTAGTTTACACAGACAAAGATGGGCAAGAAAAAATGCCAGTTATGATCCATAAAGCTCTGTTAGGTACTGTAGAAAGATTCATGTCTGTTTATATCGAACATACAGCAGGAAATTTCCCAGCATGGCTTTGCTATAACCAAGTTGCATTAATTCCAATTTCTAACGAAAAACATATGGATTATATGGATGAAGTTGCTGCAGAATTAAAAAAGAAAGGATTAAGAGTAAAGATTATGGATGAAAACGAGACAATGGGAAATAAAATTAGAAAGGCACAAGCAGATAAGATTCCTTATATGGCTGTAGCGGGTGATAAAGAAATTGAGAACAATACTGTAAGTATTAGATTAAGAGGTGGTGAAGATGCTGGAACTATGACAATTGAAGAATTTGCAGATAGAGTAGCAAATGCTATTACTTCTAAGAGTTTAGAGCTCTAAAGATTATAGTGAATTAAAAAAGACCCGGATCCCGCCAAGGCGGGATTTCTTATGCCGCTGGTTTTACTGTAGAAGCTACTTTATTTAATGTAGAAGTACTTGGAAGTAACAATGATTTTGTACTCTGAAGTAAATAAAAAAGTAAATTCGCATATATCTTTATATCTATTTTAGAAAGATCGCCTCTGGAATACCTTAACTCAAAAGCATTTGCAAGTATTTCATTTAAGGAATAACCACTTCCTGGCAAATCTTTAATAATTAATTGTAAATAAGCAATAATTGGAAAATAAGTTTCGTCATACCTATATTGCATTACGTCAAACTCATCATCTTTTGCAAAGAGATCCCATAAATTTACAGAAGATTCATCTTTATTTAAGTTCTTAAGGTTTTCTATCAACTTTTTCTTTTCTTCTGCACTTAGCCAAGTTAAATTGATGCTGTTTGCATTAAGTATTGCTCTCACTTCTTTTAGATCCCCCATTGATTCTTTAAACTCATAGTCAGTTTTTTGACCATATTCTCTTAAAGTCATTATGAAAACATAATAATTATGACAATATTTTACAAAATAACTTAATCTTTGTCATTTTTCGTGTTTTTTAGTATATTTATTACATCGAAATGGTAATTAGCCTTGCATTTATTGAGGATTTGTTTTATCATTACAAGCTTGATTTTTAAGAAATATATATGGCAAAGTTCGCGATAATTAATATAGCAGGTACACAATTTAACGTAGAAGAAGGAAAGACTTACGAAGTTCCTAAATTTATTGCAGAAGCTGGAAAAGCTTTTAAAATCACTGATGTATTAGCATTAGGAGATGGAGAAAAGTTTGAATTTGGAAAACCAACTTTAAAAGCAGAAGTAACTTTAGACATTATAGAGCAAAAAAATGGTGAGAAAGTAATTTCTAACATTTTCAAAGCAAAATCAAGATACAGAAGAAGAAGAGGATTTCGAAAGGAAGTAACTAAATTTGTAGTTAAATCTATTAAATAAACTTTAATTAAGAGCTAAGAGTAATTCTCATAGGTTTTAATTTTTAATTGTTAAAAAGCTAAAATGGCACACTCGGCGTCCGTTGGATCAGTAAAAAGAACAGTAAATGTAATAGGAAAAAGACTTGGACTAAAGAAATTTGGTGGAGAGCATGTTAAAGCTGGAGATATTATCTTAAGACAAAGAGGTTCTCAATTTTACCCAGGAAAAAACGTAGGTGAAGGTAGAGATTTTACAATCTTTGCTACAAGTGAAGGATTTGTTTCTTTTAGAAGAATGTCTGGATACAAAAGAACTAAGAAATATGTAGATGTTGTTGCATCTGTTGTGGAAGTTAAGAGCAATTTAAAAGCTCAAATAGCTTCTGTAGAAGCACCCAAAGCAGAAACAAAAGTAGTTGCTAAGAAACCGGCAGCAAAAAAGACAACAAAGAAAGCTGAATAATACAATTATCAAATAAAATTTTAAAAGACTCCGTAAGGGGTCTTTTTTAGTACTATGTCAGTGTCATATGTTAAAAGTTTGACTTGTCTGGACACTACTCTCAGCAATGTTATACAAGATTCACAATCTTATAATAATTATTATGTTACGTATTGTAACTGGTCATAAAACCTTATTTAGCAATAAGTTACATGTTGTCGTCATTTCTTGTCATTTCTGTTTTCAGTAAATAAATTTACTTTAGGTACGCTATTGTTATCTTATTCGAACTAAAGTTTTGTACTAGTGTAAATAGTATTTCTACTTCAAACCTTGCACAGACTTCATTAAATTTCAATCACTATTCAGGGCATGTCTTTCATGGATTGTATCGCCAGGTAATTAAATCCAGATATGCTGCCAGAAAGAAACCTTCAGTTTTTATCTTCGCTGTAAAGATCTTAGAATAGATTGCGGATAGAATACTTTGTTCTGAAATGGCTTCCCATGTTTTGACTTGTGAACACTCAAATTATAATATCAAGGTGGACATGGTCGCAGACCAACTTATCTTATTTATTATTATATTTATTTATGCATTTAGATACGATGACGCTTCTAAATCCGGATCAAATAAGCAGACTTGAAGCAGTTGCGAAAAGTATAGGACAAAATATAACAAATCCTGATTTATTAATTGAAGATGCAAGATTAATGAAACATAGATTAAGGAGTAATATTAGATCTTCGAATGTATTTAGATTAATAAGTGATGAAGTAACTGCATATTATTCAGATAAACTAGATGCCGTTAAGTGTAGAGATGAGCTTATTTTATTAAATAAACATTTTAATTTAAGATTAGCGATTGCAACTGCTAAACAAGAAAATAAAATTGATGATATATCAGAGCAGTTCTATGTAAATACAATGGCTCAAATGACAAGTCTAGAAGAATTGGATGCATTAAACATACAATTTTCAGAAATGGCAAATGTTGATGTGATGGATTCAGGTTTTGTTTTAGATCTATCTCATGAACAATTAGTACCAAACCAAACTGAAATGTAAGTCAATTAGTAATAATAAATTAAGCTCCAACCAAGAAGGAGCTTTTTTATTTTAAAAATATTCCAGAAATGATAGACTGATAATAGTTAGCAAGATTTTAAATGCAAATAATTTCAAAACTTAAAGAACTCTCAAATTACAATAAGCACTTCATTATTGCTTCGGTTTTAATATTAATATCTTTTTTTGTTTTCTATCCAAGTTTTTATACAACAACAGACGAGAGAGACTACATAGAGAATTCCTATCTAATTGGCCAGGGAAGACTCGTTAAAGAGGATCAGCAATGTTTTGATGGTGCAAGTTGTGGTTATTACAATGGTGAGGGATATATCTCTAAATACAATTTAGGACTTTCATTCTTATTATTACCATTTGTATCAATTGATTGGAGAATCAGTTTCCTAATATCAATAATTGTATTTCTTTTTGGTTTATATATTTTCAAACGTCTATTACATAGAAGATCTATAAGAGCAGAGTTTATTTATCTTTATGCATTTTTTCCAACTTTTGTTTACTATTCACGAAAATCCATGACAGAAGTGTTTACTTTAACTTTAATAATGCTCATATATTATCTTCTATTCGAAAAATATGAAGGTAAAACAAAATTAAGATCCGTAATTTACAATTACAGATTTGTAATAGTAGGAATGCTTTGTGGAATAACGGTTCTTATAAAGTATACAAATGTAATATTTATAATTCCGATACTTTTATATTGGGCATTTTTACATTTTCGTCCTAAAGTTATCGCAAATACTGGAGATACTATATTTTTAGGTACTGAAAATAGAAAAGAGAGTAGTTTAAGATGGTTAAAAGATTTAGTAAGGCTATTTATTGGCGCTTTACCTTTTTTAATTATCTTTTTGGTAATTAACTACTTCTTTTATGGATCCCCATTTAGATCTGGGTATTTCTTTTCCAGAGAAGAACTATTAATAATTCCGTCTCTAGTTATTCCTCAAGGTATTAAATATGTATTAATCTTGCTGATTATCTATCCTGGTCTTCTTTTTATAGGATTTTTTTCTAAATACAAACATAGATTTTTAATACAAAGTTTACTATTTATTTCTATTGCAGCTTTTGTATCTTTCCCTGGTTATGCTTTTAATTCAGGGATTCAAGACTTTATATTTGGGATTCGATTTATTATACCTGTATTAGGATTGGTACTTTTAATTTACTCTGAAGCTTTGGATAGATTACTAAATTTAATAAAGTTTAAGCCAATAATAAATATAGGTTTTGCTATTGTTGTTATTGTATTAATTGCAAATATGTTCGTAATGTCATATATTTTTAATGGTAGACTCAAAGAATTGTCTGTAAAATCTTCCGAAATATATAAGAATGTTGAAGAAGGCGGAAACTATGAAAGTAACGATATAGAAGACAGAAAATTAATTAACGAAGCATTTAAACAAGGAAAACGTTGGCTATTTATAAATTAAACTATGGAACCGCATCCAGTACCTCAAAATATATTAGATGTAGAATTTAAGCTTTTTGGAGCATTCACATTAAAGCAGTTTGGTAAGATCTTAGCAGGATGTATTGTTGGTATCGGTATTTTCTTAATTAATATAAACCCTTTAATAAAGATTCCTTTAGTTATTATTTCGGTTTTTACTGGAATTTTATTGGCTATTATTCCTAACTTTGGTGTTTGGCTTAATGGATTTATTAAAGCTTTATTTGTATCTCCTAGATATGTTTGGGAAAAGAAAACCCAAACGCCAGAAATTTTAAGTTCGAATATAGCTGTAGCAGATCCAGAAAAGGATAGGAATGTGACCTCAGCATTGAATAAAAAGAAATTAGACATTAACGAACTTCCACTAGATAAAATGTTTGGAACTCAAGCAAGAGATTCACAAGTTATACACGAAGATAAGTTTGAGAGTCCAGATGGAGAAAACTTAAACGATATCTATAGTGATGTATTTGGAGTAACTACAACAGTAGCTAAAAGACCAGCAGCAGTTACAGCAGCGCCTATACAAGAAAAAGCAGCACAATTAGTGGAAGAGAAACCTAAAATGGCAATGGCTACTCAGCAACCCCAAGAAACACAAGAAGTTAAGATGGTTGGTAATCCTAAATATACAACTGTAGAAGAATACCAGGCAGAAATAAATAGATTAAAATACGAACTCTCAATTCTGGCTAAAGACAACAATTATAAAGAAAAAGAAGAAGAAATAATGAGTAAGATTAACGATTTATATACAGAAATTAAACTTATAAATGGTGGTAAATTTACAAACAAAACAAAAGACCCAACTGCAAAAGTAGGTGTAATGCAATCTGGATTAGATGGACAAGTTATTTTTGGAATTGTGGTTACAACATCCGACATTCCATTAGCAAATGCTTCTATTCGATTTGTTAACGATTCTCAGAAGAAAATTTACAATACAACATCAGGTAGAGACGGAAAGTTCTCAACTATAAAACCTTTACCACCAGGTAATTATGCAGTGTTTATAGAATTTCCTGGAAAACAATTCCATGCTTACAATATCGATGTTTCTAACAAGACTTTACCAGGATATAAATTAAAAGAAAAGTAATAGAAAATTCTCCTTATTTGTATTATAATTTCGGGACTTACTGATGGTTAATGGTTGCTTGTTTCTGGTTGCTGGTTAGAATAACCAAAAACTATTAACCAGTAACTATTAACTAATATGCCGGGGTGGTGAAATGGTATACACGACGGACTTAAAATCCGTTCCCCGTTAAGGGGGTGAGGGTTCGAGTCCCTCCCTCGGTATGTAAGTAAATTAAAAAATGAAGAAATGAAGGAATGAAAGAATTGAATAACTTCATAAGCCAGATATCTTCATCCCTTTCATTAATTTAATTGTTTTCATTTATACTATGAACATTACAGACATCCTTAAATACGTTCTAGCAATCGATGCTATAGGTTTAGTAATCTCAATACTTTTACAAAATAGAAGTGGTGGATTAGGTACTGTATTTGGAGGAATGAGTGGAGGAGAGTTTTACAGATCTAGAAGAGGTTTGGAAGCAGTTCTTTACAATGCTACAATAATACTAGGAATACTTTTTGTAATACTAGCTTTAGCAATTGCAGTAATTAATGTTTAACCCACTAAGCAGAATAGAAAAAAAGTTTTACGATATTCGTGAATTCTTTTGGAACTATCCCGATTACTTAATCGGCCCAGGTTCTTTATCTGCGCGTATTAGTGTTTTATACCGATCTTCAATTCCTTATTCTCATTTTGTATTTGCTGGTATTTGTGTAATCTTAATATTCTTTTCTTCTTTTATAATAGATTTAAAAGCTCTTATTAAAATTACAGATACAACATTAATAGAAGGTGTTGTTATGGGAGTGGATGATAATGGAAATATTCAAAAGCTAACAAAAGTTAATCCAATTATTCCTTCTAATGTTCAGATTGAAAGAGATTTATCCGAATTAATTTACGAACCTTTAATTAGATACGAATACAAACAAAATGGAACAGATAAATGGGATGTAACGGTTGAAGACGTTTTGGCTGAAAGTGTAATTAAAATTAGAGAAGGAGCTGACTATCAATTTAACTTAAGAAGAAATGTTATTTGGCACGATGGCAAACAATTTACAGCAGATGATGTTATTAGAACTTTCGATTTAGTATCTGGAATTGAAAATAGAAATGAGGCATATATTAAAGCTATACAACAATTGAGATGGGAGAAAATTGATGATTTTTCCGTTAGAGTCTGTACAAAAGGAACAATAGATTCTAATAACTGTAACCAAACAAAAGACAATCCAATTCTTTCTAACTTCTTAGAATTAATTAGCATTAAGATTATTCCAGCAGTACATTCTAAAGATATTAATACTCAAACAATTGATAGCTCAACTCCAGATTTATTTAGAGCACCAGTTGGAACAGGAAAGTATAAATTCTATAGAGTAGATTCTCAATCAGTTAAAATAGTTAGAAACGACAAGTACTATGGTGAAACTACACAACTAAAAGATCCTTCATTAGACCCTGCTGTAGCAGATAACTATACAACAGTAAGGATTCTTCCTAAGATTCAATCTATCGAATTTAAATTCTTTAGGAATTTAGATGATGCAATAAAAGGTTTACAAAATGGTACAGTCCATACTCTTGCAACTATTTCTACGGAATCTAAGCAAACATTAGACGATTATCCTCAAATCGTAACTCAATTGAGTCCATACCTAGTAAACCAATACTGGTCTATGTACTTTAATTTAAGAAAAGATCCAAATGGTAAAACATTAGGTGCAGATTTCTTCCAAGATGTAAAAGTTAGAACTGCAATCTCAGAAGCGATCGATAGAGAAGATTTAATTAAAAATGCTTTACAGGGCGTTGGTCAAGAAGACAAAGGACCAATTCCAAATGTTTCAGAATACTTTAATCCAACTGCAGCTTGGAAAACATATAATCCAGACGATGCAAGAAAACTTCTTGATGAAGCTGGTTGGACTATAAAAGATAATGCAACATATAGAACAGATGCAAGTGGAAGAGAAATGAGCTTTTCACTTTATTATGTAAATAGTTATGATAGAGTAAATGTTGCTAAATTTATCGAAAGAGATTTGGCAGATGTAGGAATAAAGGTATTAATAAATAGAACAGAGCAACCTGGACAAGATACTTCCCCAGATGCACCAAATGGTTGGAGTTTACAAGAAATTAACAATCAATTCCTTTCTCCAAGATTATTCGATGCAATTCTTTATGGTATTAATACATTCATCGATCCAGACAGATACGAGCTATTTCATAGTTCTCAAGAAAAAACTGGTTTAAATATTTCTGGATATGTAGGAACTGCTCCATCTGTAAGGGCAAGCTCACCAGAAGAGAGGGCAAATGGTGGACCATCATTAATTCAACTTCCAAAAGTAGATTTATTATTAGATCAAACAAGAAGAATAGATCCTGATACAGGGAAGGATAAGAGAATTGTAAACTACAAGGCAATTCAAGAGCTTATCGCAGAAGATGTTCCAGAAGTATTTTTATACAACCCACAGTTTATTTACTACGTTAACGCAAGAGTTAAAGGAGTAAACTTAACAAACGTATCTAGTCTTGAAACAAGATTTAGAAATATTGAGAATTTTGAAGTAGATTAAGCTTCAACAGGTTTTGGATTAATAGTTTCTTCGTGCTGAGCTTTACCAATTTGTAGGATTTCAAGCCATAATGCTCTTAACTCTGTATTAGCTGAATCTGCCTCATCAATTTTTCTAAGTAAATCAGGATTTGTATTTTGTAGTTTTGCTCTAAACCACATTTCCCATGCCTCTTCTGGTTTCCCATCTACAGGGATAATAGATTCAGCAACACCTGTTACAAAGCTTCCGTAAGTTCCTTCTGTAGATCTTATTCTATTTAATAAAGAGTAAATAATGTTGTCGTCGCTTCTTTTCTCTGCAATAAGTCTTCCAGCTACTCTTTGTCCGATTATTTTAGTAAAGCCCATAACATGAGTTCTGTAAACATTTAAAACGATATCTCTGTTTGGAATGTCAGAAGGGGAAATAGCTAATAGCTTTTCACCACTTAATAAATAATCTCTTATTTCCATAGCTCTATCTCTATAAAAGACTTTGAGTCCCTCCATGTCATCATTTGTAAGGTCCTTTGTACTTTCTTTACCTACAGTAACACTTGCAACTAAAGGTGAATTAGGAAACGTAGCCATGTATGCTTTTTCGTTAGATAATTTGGAAAGCTCTCCAGCTAATACTTGTGAAGCTTTTGCTGCGGCATCTCTATTATTCATAATTATTTCAGCCATTGTTGCGTCACACATTTCATAGATTTGGTAATTAGTCTTATATTTAATTCCTCTTTGCTCAAAGTAAGGAATTATTAATTCATTCATTGCTTTCAATTGACCTGGGGTTCTTGGGAATGTATCAATATCCGCACCATCATATCCAAGTAAAATCATCTTAAGCATTTCAAATTGGACCATTAATGTCATAAAGTCATCATTTACCATTCCGCCGCCTTTTACTAATTCACTTAGAGTTCCTCTCGCAATTGGAGCAGCAAAAGCAAACTTAGGGTCTCCATCTTCTGGTACAGATATCCTTCCAGTTCCAGTACCTGTTTCTCCTATATTAGTTGTAAATAAATTCCTTATAAATTGTTTAAAATCAATTGCTTCTTGAGATTGAGAATCTAATTCTAAAATTTGTAACTCTGTAATTGTTTCAATAACTTTCTTATTAGTTTTTCCAAAAGCTCCTTTCCCGACCCCTTGGTAACCAACTGTAACATCATGCTCAATTTCATCTTTGTCCAACATATCAAGTGCTAGTTTAATAATACCAAGCACTCTAGGAATATATTGTCTTGAAATCGACGCAAATAGATAGTCTGTAAAGCTTTGTTTGTCTTTAAGTCCAACATAAGGCTTCATAATATCCCAATCTTCTGCAATAAACTTCCCTCTTCCTGTTTCAGAACTTTTTGAAGGGAGCATTTGAGATATTCTTGTATTAAATATCATCATTAACTCGTTAAGAGGATTAAGTATATTTTCTAACTCCCAAGCTCCCCTATCTGTTTTTCCTATAGGTCTC
>JBDSRX010000084.1:0-40819 GCA_039929105.1 Candidatus Dojkabacteria bacterium | reverse complement strand
GATTAAGTGCAAACTTAGCTTTAGCATTAGGAGTGGATTCTAAAGCAGTTAGAATAGAATCTATTCCAGAAACTACATATTTAGGTATTGAAGTCCCTAGAACTAACAGAGATATGGTTAGATTTAAAGAATTAATGGAATCTACAGAAATGCAGAATACAAAAATGCTTTTACCTGTTCCAATTGGGAAAGATATTGATGGATCTGCAATTGTTGGTGATATTAGAAAGATGCCTCATTTACTAATAGCAGGAGCAACTGGATCTGGTAAATCTGTTTTAACAAACTCATTTATCTCTTCCCTACTAATGACTAAGACGCCTGATGAATTGAAATTAATTTTAGTTGACCCTAAACAAGTTGAATTATCTGATTATAATGATATCCCTCATTTATTAACTCCTGTTATTACTGACATGGATAAAGTTGTTAATGCACTAAAATGGGCAGTAGCAGAGATGGAAAAGAGGTATACAAACTTAAGAATGGAACAAGTTAGAGATATTGTTGGTTACAACGAGAAGAAAGGATTTGCCGCAATGCCATACATAGTTATAGTCATTGATGAAATGGCCGACATGATGATGACAGCTAATAGAGTTGAAGCAGAAACTTCTATAGTTAGACTTGCTCAAAAAGCCAGAGCTGTTGGTATTCACTTAATACTTGCTACTCAAAGACCATCTGTTAATGTTATTACAGGTATTATTAAAGCTAATATCCCTGGAAGAGTTGGTATGAGTGTTACTAGCTCTACAGATTCAAGAGTTATATTAGATAGAATTGGTGCAGAAAGCTTAATGGGTAATGGAGACTTATTATACAAAGCTCCAGATAAAAATAAATCAAATAGACTTCAAGGTTCATTTATAGATCAACAAGAAGTAATTAGGATTGTAGACTTTATTAAATCTCAAGCCCCAGAAGTTGAATATGCTAATGAAATTACAGAAAAACATGTTCTACCAGGTGAAGAAGGTGCTGATATGGTGGTTGGAGATTTAGGGAAAGGATCTATGCTAGAACAAGCAATTAGAATAGCAGTTCAATACCAAAAGGGTTCTAGTTCTTTCTTACAAAGAAAATTAAATATTGGATTTAATAAAGCTGCACAATTAGTAGAAGAATTGGAAGAATTAGGAGTTGTAGGACCACAAAACGGTGCTAAACCAAGAGAAGTTCTAATTAGTGATGCAGAAGAATTTATTGTAAGTTTAAAAGGAATGTCTCAAGGATAGATTAAAAAGGAAAGCTCACGGGAGTCTGATCTAATGCTGCTGCTGGGTCTATGCCTGTTTTTAAGTGAACTTCCATAGGTTTTGTAAACAATGTGGTTTTAGGCATTGCCAAAACAGTAAGACTAAATTCACCTCTTTCCCCAGATGCTACTTCATAAGCTTCCCATGCAATGGCAGCTATAAGAAAAACAATTCCTGCATAAACTAAGTATTTCCATCCTTTATTCATATTATGTTGGGTTTTGATCGTAATAGAAATAATTGAATTGAAGAGTAAGTTTAAACTCCCTTCCTACGGGTGATAGTTCAAGTTCTTTTCCTACTTTTCTTGATAGAACTGTACTTGTTACATCGAATAAGTTTACATTTGATTCAATATCTCCTAAATAGTTAGTTAGACTTTCTCTATCACCTTCTAAAGTTTGATTTATTGTCTGAGCTTGTACTTGTGGTGTAACTAAAAACTTTTTAATAATATCTGTGGTATTAACTATATCTGTAATTGTTGAATTTGTTAAGAAAACATTATTTTTTGTTGCAAGTGCTTCAGCAATTGTAAGAACATTAATCTGTTCTGGCACTTTTGTTGGAAATGCAGTATTAAATTCTTCTACTAAATTTTTTTTTGCTTCCTCTTCTTTAATTAAACTCTCTATTGTTGTTCTTTTTAATTCAAGTAAATCAATTGCTCTTTGTCTATTTTCATTTTGCAAAGCTTGAGATGTAAATGCACTATAAGATGGTAATACTCCAACTAAAAGCATAATAATTACAAATACTATAGTTACTGCTGCAACAAAGTATGTTTTTCTCTGCGAAGAATTTAATATTTCGTTTAATCTTGATTGCCTTGCTTGTGTTTTTGTTTCAATATTTTCTGCCATTATAGTTGATTATATTTTTTTTATCTTTGATTATAATTGTGTTCTTTTTGTATCTTTAATTTCTGCCGAGACAGAATATTCCCCTTTAGAATCTTGTAGATCTGAACCATCTATAGACAAACTACCAAATGTTACAGAAGTAAATGTTGGAGAGTTTCTTAAAGATTCTTCTAAGTTTCTAAGTAAATTTAAATCTTCTGTACCAAATATTGAAATTTTTCCATCTCCTGCTTTTATTGTTAAATCTGCTCCTGGATTATCTACATAAGAATAAACTTCTTTTATAACTGCTGAATAAGCTGAAGATTTGTTCCAAATCGTAGAATAAAATTCAGTCTTTATTGCAAGAAGTCTTAACCTTGGTTCAACTTCTGCGCTATAAAATCCTAATCTCTGCGTTAAAGCATCTATTTGCTTGTTCTTATTTTTTGCGTCTGTATCTACTATAACTTTTGCAACGAATGCTGCTGCAATTAAGAGAATTGTAATTAAAACTACAATTCTTGCTTTATCAACAATCCAGTCATAAATCTTATCCCAAGCTGTCTTAGGAGGTTGTAGTGGTTTTAATAAGTTAAAAGTTACTGACTTTGCCATGAGATTAGTTACTTAAATTTCTATTTTTAATTTAAAATGACATTAGTTATTTTCATTATACACATTTAGCCGATTTTTAAAATGACCTATTTTATATGCCGAATACCTTTTGGTACATCGGAATTAAAAATAAAAACACTCGTAGAAATTGACGATACTACTGCTGCAGAAATTTCTTATTTCGTAAATACTTTCTATAACGAATTAAATCCCAATATCTTAAATAGTTCTGCTTATAGATTTAATCGTGGTCAAGTTGGAATTCCACTTTTTATAAAAAAAGAATACTTAGAATTTTTATCTCAACATATAGAATTAATTGATATGACAAATGGAGAGTATCAACCATTTATTTTAGATGAGGTTTTCGAAGGAGAAATCGGGAATTTACTCGTAGTTGATAGAAAATCTAACTCGGTTGTTAAGAAAAGACCTATGAGTTTAGAAACAACTATAAATAGAAAACATTTCACAATTGATGTTTTAAGTGATTACATTCTTACAGAAAAAAAGTTCAAAGATTTTTTAATTGTTTCGGATTCTTTATTTTTAGCTAGAGGAAACCATAGTTGGAAAATTGATATTGGACATCACATTCAAGATGATTTCACTTTGGAAATTAAAAACGAATCCATTGTAATCGAACCTATGGAAATATATGTGAGCACTGCAAGATTTGGAGAGAGACAAGAAATAGTACCTATAGAATATGTATTCTTACAAGGTAATTATACAAATCTCCCTAAAGTAGTTGGAAGTTTTGCAAAGTCTGCAAAAAGTTTAGGTGAATTGAGACAATACAGTTCTAGATATAGAATTGTTATACATGCACTGGATAAAGAAGAAAGACTAACAACTTTCACACCTCAATAACCTTAGAAAGTTAAATTTGGTTGTCTATCAATACTCTCGAAATCTTTTGTAAAGACTCCTCTATTTTGATTTATTTGAAAGTTTGCTGTAACTCCAATCATAGCTGCATTATCTCCAGTTAATTTATTTGAGAAAGGAGATCTAACTTCAATATTATTTTCTTTTGCAATTTCTCGGACTAATGATCTTAATCTAGCACTTGCAATAACTCCACCACCTAAAAGAATTTCTTTTGGTTGATACTTTTTTATTGCAGTTTTTAATTTGAAAATGATTTGCATTAAAGCTGCTTGTTCAAAAACAACACAAATATCTTTTGTAACTTCACTATTAATATTTTCTGTTCCCAGTTTTGAAACTAAATCTCTAAAAGCAGTTTTTAATCCTGAATAACTAAAGTTCAAATCTCCAGAATTTGCCATAGCAATCGGAAGTAAATATTCTTTCTTTGTTTTTGTATTAACTCCTTTTACTAATGTACTAGTATTTTTATGTATAATTTCAAGAGAAATATTTTTTCTATGTTCTTTTGCAAACTTAGAAATTACAGGTCCAGCAGGATAGCCTAAACCTAAAAGTCTTCCACATTTATCGAAGCACTCTCCGCACGAGTCATCTAGTGTTTCACCTATTTTCTTATAGATCCCCACTTGTTCCACTAGAACTAACTCTGTGTGTCCACCAGAAACCAATACACCCAAAGCAGGAATTCTCAAAGATTTTGAATTTCGAATTTCGAATTTCGGATTTCTCTGAGCTAACCCCGAAAGTAAATGACCCTCCATATGATTTACTGCAATTAAAGGTTTATTATATTTTTCTGCTAACTCTTTAGCTTTTTTTATACCAATTTCTAGAGCTATGGCAAGTCCTGGACCTTGAGTTACGGCAATTGCGTCTAAACTATCTGGTTGAACTTTTGCTCTCTTTAAAGCTTCGGTAACAACGGAATCTATTCTTTCTTGATGGGCTAATTTTGCAATTGAAGGAACTACTCCACCATATTGTTTATGTAAGTCTATTTGTGAAGGCAAAAGATTAGAAATAACTTTATTTCCTTTAACAACTGCAACAGAAGTTTCGTCACAAGAAGTGTCTATCGCTAGTATTAAATTTTGTTTTAAATCTGATAAATTCATTCAGTTATTATAACACAAAAACGTCATACCTCCTTACTGTAAAGGATAACTGACAAGCGGGTTTATCTTTTATGATGAGTCTGAGTAATTAATGACGCACTTCCAAGTTCATGGCTTGCGGCTTATTAATTACTCAGAACTTTTTGCAGTACTTTTTAGTTATAAAAAGTACGAAAGAAGAATACTGAAGTTAAAACCTTATGAGATTGCCACGTCGCTTCGCTCCTCGCAATGACATCACAAGGTTGATAATTTAATTTAAATACCATTCATTAACTTTGTCCCAATTAATTACATTCCACCAAGCTGTAATATAGTCTGGTCTTTTGTTTTGATAGTTTAAATAATAAGCATGTTCCCAAACATCTAAACCTAGAATTGGTTTTTGCCCTGTCATTAAAGGAGAATCTTGATTTGCTGTACTAGATATTTCTAGTTTTCCATCTTTTACTACTAACCATGCCCATCCACTTCCAAATCTCTTTGTTGCAGCATCAGCAAATTTTGTTTTGAAATCTTCAAAACTTCCAAATGCAGAATTTATTGCTTCTTTTAATTCTCCTATAGGTTCTTTAGAGCTATTTGGAGTTAAAGTTTCCCAAAACATTGTATGGTTTGCATGTCCTCCTCCGTTATTAATTATTGCTTGTTTAATATCTTCTGGAACTTGATCAATTTCTTTTAGTAAAGTTGTAAAATCTTTTGCTTCTAAATCTGCGTGTCCTGATAGTGCTGCATTTAAATTTTCAATATATTTTGCATGATGTTTATCGTGATGAATCTCCATTGTCTTAGCATCAATATGTGGCTCTAATGCATCGAAAGAATATGGTAATGCTGGAAGTGTGTGCATAATTTAGCTATAAAATTTAAAGTAATATATGTATAGTATACTATGATAATTCGTTTTTTCGTAAATTAGTAAATATGGAATTTTTTATTTTATCGTTAGTTCTACTCATTGTTGATTTTATCCTAATACTTATACGTAGAGATTTAGTCATTGAATCGCTTACAGGAAGTTTATTAGCACTTCCCTTTGCTTTCTTAGAATGGTTATTTGTTCCATTTTATTGGAACCCTCGTTCTGTAGGGCAATTCACAATTGGATCATCGATTTTCGATATTGAATCTATTTTTTTCTGTATAGCATTTGGAGGAATTGCTTCTATTTGCTACGAAATGTTTCTAAGTAAAAGAGAAAGAAAATTAAGTAGAAAGAAATCTGTAGATAGAAAATTTATCCTAAAAATTACTGCTATTTATACTTTGATAATGATAGTCCTTGCAGTACTTTTTCAACCATACTATATTTATGCCTTTATTATTGGAGGAGCAGTTGTATTAATATTTATTCTACTTACTCGTAGAAGCTTATTTAAAAATTCTTTTATCGGTGCTCTTATATTTACTTTTATATATATCAGTGCTCTATTTTTAATTTCTCAAGTTTTCTTTCCAGGTTGGATAGATACGGCATGGAATAGACAGAATCTCTTACTAAATAGTTATATATTAGGAATTCCCTTAGAAGAATATCTCTGGGCTTTCTCTGTTGGTTTATTATGGGCACCTTTTTACGAATTTGTAACTAATACTGAAGATGCCTAAACTAATCGAAAAGCAAAAAAACTTTATGAACACTGTGATAACAATCAAAGTGGTTCAAGATAAACAAAATACTGTTGATATACTAGATTCAATTGAAAAAGGGTTTGATGAATTTGATCGAATTGTTAAACAATATACAAGATTCGATGAAAATAGTGAGTTATCAAATTTAAATAGAAATAGTGGAAATTGGACAAAAATAACTCCTGAGTTTTTTGAGCTTATTGAATATATGTTGAACTTGGCAAATGAAACAGAAGGATGTTTTGACCCAACTATTATTGATTTTTTAGAGACATATGGATACGACAAGAATTACGATTTCTCTAAACTTGATAACCCTAAATTAGATGAAATGGTAAATAACATGGCAAAAACTAGGGCTTCTTTTAAAGATATTGAATTAGATAAAAAGAAATTAAAAGTTAAATTAGTAAAAGCTCAAAGAATAGATTTAGGAGGAGTTGGAAAAGGTTATGCAATTGATTGTGCTTATGACCAGTTAATAAAAGTAAATGAAAACTTTTTAATTGATGCAGGTGGTGATATTAGAGCAAAAGGAAAAAATGAAAAAGATGAAATATGGAAAGTAGCTTTAAGAAACAGGAATGGTGAAGTTATTGAAGATATTGGATATATAGAACTGAATGATGAGTCTGTCGCTTCAAGTGGATCTTGGGCAAGAAAAGTAAAGCAATTCCATCATTTAATAAATCCAAAGACTGGATTACCAGAAAATAAATTTACAACAGTTTATGTAATTGCTAAAAAAGCTATTGATTCTGATGCTTGGGGAACGGCTCTTTTTGTTGGAGGTGAGAAATATTTAAAAAAGCACAAAGACTTACGTTATTTCACTGTCTGAATCTTCTAAATCTTCAGGTAAAACTTCTTCCTTTGCTTGCCTTGCTTTAGAGTTAAACATAAATACTCCTTCTATAGTCAAAGCGGCAACAGGAACTAAAAATAAAACATATGTTTCTACTTTATAAAGCTTAAAGAAAACGATTGCACCAATTGATAAACAAAGAAGTAAGCCTCTTCTAATTGCTATAAATATTGAAGCTCCTTCATAAAAATTTTTAAAGAAAAGTTTATCTACAAATAAGTGAATACAAACAAAGAAACAAAGAACAGTCGCAAGCAAACTAAATGCTAATAAATAAGCATTCGTAGAAAGATAGTTAATTATTAATCCTCTATCAATTACTTCATGTATTGCTTCATCTAGTTTCTTTGAGTCATCGGGACCAATTGATTTATCTGTAATTAATTGCTGAACCATCTCCAAATTTAAAGGCGAAATATCTGGACTGGAAAGAATATACTTACTAAATAGACCAAAAAAAATTCCAATTACTAAAAATACAACAAATTGCTTCATGCTAAATATGTAAAATTAATGCCGGTTTGCTATACTAAATAAAACTCTTACACAATTTCTATGAATCAACCAGCCAAGCAAACTAATAATACAAGTTTTGGGCAATCTAGTACAGAAGCTTATCCTGAAGTAACAATTAGAAGTGCACCACCACTTCCAATGAATAAAACCAAATTTAGAAGATATGACGATGAAGATGAATTTGAAGATAACCATAGAAGAGGCAGAGGTTGTGCTCCTGGTTGTGGGTGTAGAAGTATTGCATGTGGAGGTTTATTAGTAATTTTACTTCTTATAGTAGGGATGATATTTATTGCGGTTAATAAACCATCTGGTATTTGGAATAGTGTTGTAGATTTTCTAAACGCTGGAGTTAGTGTTCCAAAATATACTCCAACAACTTCAGATGAAGCTAAAAGTAAAATAAATGAACAAATTACAAAAGTTGGAGAAAATAAAGTAAGTATTGATGAAAATTCTTTCACTGCAATATTAAGAGAAAGAGTTCCAGATTTAAAAAATCCAATTGTAGATCTTCAACCAGGAATTATAAAGATTTATTGGGAATTAGATCAAACAATTAAGGACGATCCTCTTTATGGAGTTATGGAAATAAAGGTTCAAGACAAAAAACTAGTAATCACAAAGGCTGGAGTAGAAAGGATAGGAACACCAGGATTTATTAATGATTTCGTTTCTAATACTGTAATGTCTTTGTTTAATCAAGCAAGCTCTAAAAAAGATGGTGATTATAGTTTACTCTACAACTTCTTATCTCCAGACCAGAACATAACAATTACCGATTTGAGTTTAGAGCAAGATAAAGCGATAATCACGCTTAATATAAATGCGAACTTACTATAATGATTAAGATGTTTTCGGGTACAGACAATTTCGAGAGTTATTCTATGGCTAAAAAACAAGCTGAGAAATTAGCTTTGGATAAAAACGAAGAAGTTAAAATATTAAACGCAAATGAAATTGATAATCCAGCAGCTTTTATTCAATATATTGAAGGAGTTGGAATGTTCTCTTCTAGTTATATAGTTTTCTTAAAAAGACTCTCAAGTAATAAAAAACTTTTAGATTACTTAAGTGATAACTACGATTCACTTAAGGTATACGATATTATCCTCTGGGAAGAATCGAAGTTAGATGGAAGACTAAAGTTCTTTCTTAAATTAAAAAAAGAAGATGTTTCTTTTACTTTTGATTTAGGAAAAGATAGAGATGTAAAAGCTTGGGCTAGTGCTGAAGCAAAAAAGAAAGGAATTAAATTCTCCGATTTCCAACTTACTAATCTTGTTATAAATTTAGGATTGGATAAATGGAAATTAATTAATGAAATTGAAAAAGTTTCAATATATTTATCTGCCGAGAAAAAAGAAACTCTGACTGATGATGAATTTAATAAAATTATTGGATTTGAAGTTTCTGGTGATATTTGGAAATTAGTAGAAGCCTTTAGTAATAGAAAACCAAAACAATGTCTGCAAGAATATTACAAAATTTCTTCTTATGAGGAAAATGGTCAATACATTATCGCAATGTTAGAAAGAGAATTATCAAATCTTGCTCTACTCCACCATGCAAAGAAAGATGGAATTCCAGACTCTCAAATAGGAATGCATCCTTTTGTTTTGCAAAAATTAAAAGCAAAAATGAATAACTTCAGTTTGAATGATATTAATAAATATCTAAAAAAACTTTTCGATTTAGATAGATCTATAAAAAGTGGAGATATAGATGAAAAAGTTGGCTTAAGTTTATATATTCTTTCTGTTTAACACTTAGTGTACAATGTAACTATGAAGAAAATCTTTGTTATATTTACAACGCTTATTTTAGTAACTCCTTTTTTACAAACAAAAGTTCATGCTTTTGAAGTTGTATCTAGAGATATATTAGGTATTGAATCTAACATTACTAAAGAGGATTTAGGTTATAGTCTTCCACAAGAGATTGTAGTTGCACCTATTTTCTTAGGAGTTGAAAATGCAAAAATATCTCAAAAAGAATGGGTAGAATCTCTTTACTACTACACTATTCAAAAACTTGGTTTTACAGATTTACCTTTTCATTACATTGTTACTAGTACTGGTGAAGTGTATCAAGGTAACTTAGGAGGAGATGAAAGAAAAGTAAAAGTAGACGGAATTGGAGCTAACGTAATTTTAATTGCCTATTTATCTGCTGGCAAACAAAACACATTTGATGCAAAAGCAGATGAATCTTTAAAAACTCTAATCCTACAAATAGCTAATAGAAATGCAATTAAAGCATCCGAAATTATTACAAGTGGTATTAAATTTATTAGAGATACTACAAATAAATCTGTAAGTATTAGTTCTGAAGAAATATTTGGAAATTGGGCAAGTAAGTTAGAGGAATACAAAGCATTCGTTGCAGATAACTACTCTCCACAAGGCAAATCCTACTCTGTTGATGTTAGCGCATTAGCTTTATCTGTTAGTGAAGCAGCACCTGGAGAAGAAGTAACTGGAACAGTAACTATTAAAAATACTGGGGTTAATGGTCTTTATGGTGGAACTGACAATGAAATTGTAGCAACAAAGGATGATGGATCTCCAAGCCAATTATTTATAAATAATGTTTGGTTATCCAGAAGTCAGTTTAGTTTAATGGCAGAAAATCAAAATATTCTTCCAACACAAGAATTAGCTTTAAGTTTTAAAATTAGAGCTCCATTAGCAAAAGGAACAATCACAGAAAACTTTAATCTTAAGACGTTAGGTGGAACTGGTATTGCAGCATCTGCAGCAATTTCTATTACTTTAAACTTAAAAGCTTCCGATAGAAGAATTATACAAATTCAAAATACTGAGCTTGGTTACTTAAAAGTTAGAAGCGAACCTTCTACTCTTGGTCCAGAAATTGGAGAGGCCGCAAGTGGACAGAGATATTTTGTTGTAGAAGATGCAGGAAATGGGTATATTAAATTAGATTTAGGTGATGGTTCTACAGGATGGGTAGCAGGTTGGTTAGTAGACAATATATAGAATCTCAAAGTACGAATGTCGAAATTCGAAACCCAAAAATGTCACAAGCTTTAAGCATGAGACAAGAATAAATAATCTCTTTCTCTCTTCTTACCTTTTTTCTCAGTAGAAACTAAATCCTCCTGAAGAGTTTTTAATGCTTCTGTTTCGGAGAGCCATCTTAAACCAAATCTAATTTCTTTTTCATGTTCAGTAATTTGTAACTTTCCTTGAACACCAATAGTTTCTAATTTATAACAATACGAAATTATCAAAGAATTATTTCCTTCCCTATCTTTTCTAAATTCAAATATACAACCAACTTCATCAATTATTTTAGAATCAAAACCAGTTTCCTCTTTTACTTCTCTTACAATTGCATCTTCTACTGCTTCGCCTTTCTCAACTCCTCCTCCTATTAATGCATGGAAATCCATTTTGCCATAATATGCTAATGCAACTTGACCATCTTCTTTTTTAACAATTCCTCTTACATTTTTTACAACAATAAGTTCGTGAGGTAGAAAATTTTCTCCAAACTCTTTAACAATTTCTTCGGAATAAAGTTCTGCGATTATTTTCATGCGAATGTTCTTAAGAATGATAAACTTTTTACAATTTTATAAAGTGGTGCATTTATAACAATATCAATTGTGTCGGCATACTCTATTTCTTTACCACCAAAACCGACCTTAAATCGACTGTAACCATCCGATTTATCTGGAAGCACTCCCATTAGGTCTAACTTTTTATAGCCCTTCTGTTGTCCAAATTTTATTACTTCCCAAACTAAAAGATAATTTGCCATTACGTTTTTATTTTCTTCACTCGAACCGCCATATGGATAATACAAAGTGTCACCATAACCTATTAGAAACCAAGAACCTAAGGCTTTCCCTTCAAAATATGCAGTAGCTATAAATGTTTCTGGCATGTGGTTTTCAAACTCAGGACTTAATACTTGAAGTTCATTTAATACTTCCCAAACTTTCTGAATATAGTTGGAATCTCTATCGTTATATTCTTGCCTACTTACTGTTTCTTCGTGAAGTTTTACAAAAGTATTTAATGCTTCTTTAGAATTATCAATTTTAATTTCTACATTATTTTTCTTAGCAATTTTAATATTGTATCTATGCTTTTGTTTCATTGCAGAAAGTAAATCCTCTTCTCTTTTTGTTAGATCCATTACAATCGTTGCTTGTAGTTGAGTTGGTCTACCTTTTCTAATGACTAGTGGCGAATGACGAGTGACGAATTCATGGAAATCTATCTCGTCTTTTAGATTATCTGGATCTATAGAAACATAAACACAATTATGTTGCTTTGCTACTTTATATATTTCTTGAAGATCAATTTTATTTAAATCTGCTCTTGGAATGTACCCAATATATTTATTTAATTTAGGAAGTTTTGTTGTTTGGAACCAAGTTCCATCTGCTTTGTAAACTTTATTGCCTAAAGCTTCTTTTATTTTTTCCCAATAAATTGAATTTAGAAAATGATTCATAAATAGCATTATATAGGAAACCAGGTTTCAGAGTAAGAAAATAAGCACGAATGACGAAATTCGAAGCTCAAAAATATCACACTTTTGGATTTCTTTATTACGAAGTAACAAGCTCTGCTTATTCGGATTTCGTGCTTAGCGTTTTGTATCTAAAACAATCAATTGAATGATCCATTATTAAACCTGTTGCTTGCATATGTGCATACATAATTGTTGAACCTACAAACTTAAATCCTCTTTTAACTAAATCTTTAGAAAGTGCATCGGATTCTGGTGAAGTTGCTATTCCTTCTCCTCTTTTCCATTTATTAATGATTGGTTTCTTATTAACAAAAGACCAAATATATTTACTAAAACTTTCGTATTCTTTTTGGATTTGTATAAATAATTTAGCATTATTTATTTCAGCTCTTATCTTTAATTTATTTCTAATAATTCCAGGATTTTGTAAAAGCTCTTCGTACTTTTTCTCATCATATTCGGCAACTTTATTTACATCAAAATCAGCGAAAGCCTTTCTGTAATTATCTCTTCTATTCAAAATAGTTTTCCAAGATAAACCTGCTTGAGCGCCTTCTAAAATTAGAAATTCAAAATGAACTTTATCATCATGAGATGGAACTCCCCACTCCTCATCGTGGTATTTTGCAAAGTCTTCAAGAGAGCTTTCAGCCCAAGAACATCTGGTCATAGATCAAAATGAATCCCAAAATTCGAATAAAGAAGCCCAAAGTGTGATATTTTTGAGCTTCGAATTTCGTCATTCGGGCTTTGAGATAAATTATACTTCTCTTCTTAGAGGCATTAAGATATGCATAAACTTTTCATCTCCTAAGTCTCTAAACACTGAAGCTGCTAATGGTCCTTTAGTTTCGAATTTTAATTTTTCTCCAGAAATATGAGCAACAATGTCTTGTAAGTATCTTAAGTTATAAGCAGCATTTAAATCACTTTCTCCTTCTACATTTTCTACTCCTATTGCAGTTTCATTCTCTCCAACATCAGCAACACTAGATTTTAATTTAACTTGTTTATTTTCAATGTCCAAGTCGAATAAAGTTTTGTAAGCTAAGTTACTTCTTGCGAATGTACTAATAACTTTTATTGCAGATTCAAATTCTTTCTTTTCTACTTCAAAAGAGAATGCAGATCCATCTGGAAGAATTCTTTTGTAGTCTGGATAAGGTCCTTCTAATAGTCTCACACTAAATTCAATCTCATCAATTTTAAAAATTATTTGAGATTTGTTTTCACTTAAGAAAATATCTACTACATCAACATCTGTCATATCCGAAACAATCTTCATCATTTCTTGTAGATATCTTGCTGGGACAATAACTTGATTAGAAGTTAATTCTTTATTTAAATCTTTAACTTTGACATTTCTTTTTGAAAGTCTAAATCCATCTAAACCAATTAAATACAATTCATCTTTCCCATCTTCACTTACAACTTCGAATAAAACTCCAGTTTGTTGTATCTTTCCTGGACTCATATCTGTTGAACAACTGAAAATTACTTTGTCTAAACTTTTTAAAAGCTCTTTAGATTCTATAGAAAAGAATTTAGTTTCTGTTAATTGAGGTAAAACAGGAAACTCAGTTGCTGGGATTGTATTGAAGTTTGCCTTAGATTTACTAGTTTTAACTTGTAAAACAGTTTCCTTTAATTCAAGTTCAACATTATCTGAAGTCGAAGCTGAGACAAAATCTGCTAAGAATTTAGCTGATACAGTAATGCTTCCCTCTGTCTCTACCACACCAGGTATCCACACGTTTATCCCCATGTCTAAGTTAGTTGCAGATAGCTTAAGGTCATTTTTTGTTACATCCAGTTTGACATTTGAGAGTATTGGAATGTTTGGTTTTGAACTTACTGCTTTACTAGCGTAATTTAAGAGTTTTGAGAGTTTTTCGTGATTTAAGGTTATCTTCATACTTAAGTATTTAATAAGTAGTTAATAATAGCTATAGGGAACGTAGATATGTGCTTAAGTTTTAAATTTGATTTATTATAGCAGCTTTCTAGACGTTTTTGCATAGTGGATAAACGATGTGGATAAATTATCTGAGTAATAGGTACTATTGTTTGCTGCATTATCTTATATATGATTTATATTGTGGGTACTAAATATTGAATCGTGTGTGTATGTTTAAAAATCAATTAACCTGTATAGTCTAAGGTACTGTGGAAAGTTAAATTTCTAGCTTTTAGACCTCCGTATTTCTTTGAATACTAAAATGATTTGGAACTGGGTCATAGCCACCTTTAGCAAAAGGATTACATCTCATTATTCTAAAAAATCCCATAATACCTCCTAAAATTAAACCAAACCTATCAATAGCCTCGTAAGTATATTGAGAACAAGAAGGTTCGTGTATACAAACCCTATAACCAACATATGAAGCCCAAAAAGAATGATCGAATGAGAAGAGTTTTTGATAAATCTTTATTAGGAACTTACAAATATTTTTTGGAATATTAAAAATGAATGTAAAAATTTTCATATTATTTTTTTAATATTTCAATTCTAACATTACAATTACTTAATTCTTTCATTTTCTAATTTTTTCATTTCAAAGTTATCCACATGGATAACTTTTTAATGTATAATAATTTAGACTCCTGGAAAATGTTAGCTATCTTATATTTAACGGATATTAGATACTGGATACTTGCATGAAATTGCTAATATCTTGTATCTAATATCTAGTCTCTTTTATTATGAAAATTACAGATCCGAAACAGCTTTGGAAAGTATCATTAGCTCAAATTGAAATTAAACTTGACGCTCCGGCCCAGTTTAAAATGTTTTTCCAAGATACAAAACTTTTAAAAGTTGAAGGAAAGTTAGCAGTTATTGGAGTTCCAAATCCCTACACATCAGAATGGTTAAAATCTCGATATGAAAATCTAATTAGAGATACTCTAACTTATGTCTATGGAGATACGCTAAACCCAATGTTTGAGGTTTATCAGAGAGAAATGGTACAGGAAGATTTTAAAAAAGACGATAATTCATCTCCTCTTTTGTCAATGGAAAATGGAGTAATGGGAAGTGTAATTGAATTAGTTACTAAAGCTGGATTAAATCCAAAGTACTCAATGTCTAATTACATTGTTGGGAACTCAAATAGAATTGGACATGCTGCTGCTTTAGCTGTTGTAGATAGACCTGGCCAATCCTATAACCCACTTTTTGTTTACGGAAAAACAGGAGTTGGAAAAACACACTTAGCACAATCTGTAGGAAGATCTGTTTTAGAAAGAAATCTAAGAGCAAAAGTATTATATGTTTCTTCAGAAGGTTTTCTAAACGATATGGTTAAAGGTATTAAATCTGGAAACTCAGAGAAAATGAGGCAAAAATACAGACAAATCGATATTCTAATAATTGACGACATGCAATTAATCTCTAAATGGGTTAACACACAAACAGAATTCTTTAATACATTTAACGAATTACACAATGCTGGAAAACAGGTCATCCTTATCGCAGATAGAAGGCCAGAAGATATTCAAAACCTAGAGTCTAGACTTAGATCTAGAATGCAAGGAGGAATGGTAGTTGAGATTGCACAACCAGATTACGAAACTAGATTAGCAATTTTACAAAGACGTGCAGACTCATCTGGATATGATTTAAAACAACAGATTCTAGAATTCATAGCTAAAGCTGTTAACGATAATGTAAGGGAACTAGAAGGAGCTTTACAAAAAGTTGCTCTATTCAATCAAATGAAACCCGAAGGAGATTTAACCTTAGAAGAAGTTGCACACACAATTGGAAGAGATGCAAAAACAAGAAGAGAACAAGTTAAAGTTCCTAAAGTTTTAAAAGAAGTTTCTAGATCTTTTGGAGTTACAGTAAAAGATGTAAAAGGTCCACGAAGAACAAAAGAACTTGCACTAGCAAGACAAGTAGCCATGTTTATTCTTAGAGAAGAATTCAATTACAAATTAGAAGAAGTTGCTAAATTTTTAAATAGACAAGATCACACTACTGTTTTGCATGCTATAGATAAAATAAAAAGTAAGATGATGATTCAAGAAGGATTTAATTCACAGGTCTCTCATATCATCACAGCAATACAAGAAGCAGCAGCAGTGAGTGATGATTTCGAATAAAGTAAAGCTTTTACAGTAAAATCGCCCAAACTTAAATGTAGTAGAATGAACTTATGACTAAAATTATTTTAGCTCGACATGGTACTTATTTTAACCCCCTAAATATTATTCCTTTCAGGAGTAATGATGTTTCGCTATCTGAAAGTGGTATTGCTCAAATTGAAAGAAATGCAAAACTCCTTCTAAAAGAAAATATTTCACAAATATATTCAAGCCCAATTACGCGTTGTGCAGAAACTGCAGATATTTTCTCAAAAGTTCTTAAAGTAGGTATTGAGTTTAGAAATGAACTAAAAGAAGTTTATAGCCCTGCTTATCAAAATATAGAGCAAATGGAATACCACAAATTACTAGGATATAAGAGTCTTTATGCAAATTCTTTTCATTTAAAGAAAGGAGGAGAAAAATTTGAAAGTATTGAAGATAGAATGGTTAGTACTACTCATAGAATTCTAAAAGATAATGAGGGTGAAAATGTACTTGTAGTAAGTCATGGAGATCCAATAATGATTCTTTATGCTTACGTACGAGGGATTAAGCTAGATTTAAACAGACACATAGAAGATCAATTAGAATATATAAGAAAAGGAGATATGATTGAATTAGATTTTGATGGTGAGAACTTAGTTAAATTTAAACAGCATTATTTTCAAACATGAAAAAATATTTAAAAAAGAAAAATCTAAAATACTTTTTAAGTGGCTTGGGAATTCTTTTTTTATTAATAACGTTAGGATTCATATTATGGGCAAATACTCCATATCAAGCAACTTCAGAAGCATTTGATTCTTTACAATCTAATGAAAAGTATTTAGTAAACCAAAGTCAAGATATTGTTTTTAAACCTGCAAAAGAATATAGTTCAGGAGTAATTTTTTACCCTGGAGGAAGAGTTGATCCAAAAGCTTATGCACCACTTTGTGAATATTTGTCTGAACAACAACATCTTTGTGTAATAGTTCCAATGCCATTAAATTTAGCAATATTTGGAGTTGATAAAGCAGATGAAATTAGAAAAGAGTATCCAGATATACATTACTGGGTATTGGCAGGACATTCTTTAGGTGGTTCTATGGCAGCTAGATATGTGCAGCAACATCTAGAAGATAATGATATAAAAGGGCTTGCTCTACTCGCTTCGTATTCCGATGTAGATATAAGTAAGGCAGTAATTTTAGTTTCTTCTTTTAGAGGAACTAACGACGGAATATTTGTAAAAGATACTTGGCTTAATACCCAAAAAAACTTACCTTCAAAATATTCTACATTTACAGAAATTGAAGGTGGAAATCATTCTCAGTTTGGCTATTATGGATTACAAGCTGGGGATGGAGAAGCAACAATAGCTCACGAAGAACAATTTAGAATCTTTCAAGAAGCAATTCACGATATGTTGCCTGGGCACTAATATTGACCTTGGCAGAGCCCACCTATTACCGTCATGTGGCGGTTAAGGTTTGTCAGAGTTACTATTCTCTTCCGCCGGGCAGTTGATCAAAATGACGAAGCCCTAAGATGTTAGATTTAATTTGTATTCTAGTACAAAGACGGCTTCTTACTATTATAGTAATATCTCAGGATGTTATCAAAATTATTCACTGCTACGCTCTCTGGTCTAGATTGTACAATTGTCGAAGTTGAAGTCGAATATAGAAGAGGTAATGCTTACTTTTCGATTGTAGGTCTTGCAGATAAATCTATACAAGAAGCAAGAGATAGAATTCCTGCTGCAATAAGAAACTCTGCTGCTACCTTTATTCCAATGTCTATTGTTATAAACTTAGCACCTGCTCAGCTTATTAAATCTGGACCAAGTTATGATCTACCCTTAGCTCTTGGATTCTTAATTGCATCCGAGCAAATTTCTATTGAAACTGAAGGTAAACTTTTCATTGGTGAATTAGCTTTAGATGGAAAGTTAAGACCTGTTCGGGGAATTCTTCCAATTACAGATGCAGCAAAGAAACTAGGTTTTAAAGAAATATATTTACCTTCCGATAATGCTAAAGAAGCAAGTGTAGTAAAAGGAATAAAAGTCTATTCAGTGGATCATCTTAGACAACTTATTGATCATTTCAACGATATTGAAACTTTAAAACCAGAAAAAGAAACTGAATTTCAAATTGAAGATTTTTCTAATAGCAAGTTTGATTTATCTCAAGTGCGTGGGCAAGAACATTCTAAACGAGCTTTAGAAATTGCAGCAGCTGGAGGTCATAATATTCTACTTTCAGGAGTTCCGGGTTCAGGAAAGACAATGTTAAGTAGATGTTTACCAACAATTCTTCCAAAAATGGAAGTTGAAGAAAGTTTAGAAGTTACAAGAATACATAGTGTTGCAGGTTTAACCTCAAAACAAAATCCAATTATTACTTCACGACCTTTCCGTTCTCCTCATCACACTAGTTCACAAGTAGCATTAGTTGGTGGTGGCGCATTTCCAAAACCAGGTGAAATTTCTTTAGCACATAGAGGAATTTTATTTTTAGATGAATTTCCAGAATTCTCCACCCAAGCTTTAGAAGCCCTAAGACAACCTTTAGAAGATAAAGTTGTAACAATTTCTAGAGCACAAGGAACTTTAACTTTCCCAGCTAATTTTATACTTGTTGCAGCAATGAACCCATGTAAATGTGGTTATCGAGGAGATCCAACAAGACAATGTACTTGTACATCAATGGAAGTAATAAGATATCAAAAGAAAATTTCAGGTCCAATTTTAGATCGAATAGATTTATTAATTAGAGTTCCCAAAGTTGAGAATGAAAAACTATTCAGTGGAATTAAAAGTGAAAGTTCGGCAACAGTTAGGGAAAGAGTTCGAGAAACTTACAAATTGAAAGATTTAAAGAATCCAACTTATTTTGTAATTCAGATATGGGGCAAAAAGATTTAGAAAAGTTTATTCATTTAGATTCTGCTTCGGAAAAAATTCTTAAGATGGCAATAGATCGAATGAATTTATCTGCAAGGTCTTATTACCGGCTGCTAAAAGTATCACGTACTATTGCAGATCTTAGGGTATCTGAAAAAATTGAGGAAAGAGATGTTGTAGAGGCGTTGAGCTATAGGGTGGAGATTAATTAATTACAAATGACAAATCACAAATCACAAATCACAAATCACAAATGACAAATCACAAATCACAAATCACAAATCACAAATCACAAATGATCAATAGTAATTTAAATGCGAAATTCGAATGAAGAAATCCAAAAAGAATGAGCGAATATAATTTAGAAAATAGAACTCTAAGATTCTCTAAAAACTTAATATATGTTTTAGCAAAACTACCTAAAGATATGAAGAACATAACTATCACAAGACAATTGCTAAGGTCTGGAACATCAATGGGTGCTAATTACAGAGAGGCTAATGAAACAACAACTCAAAAAGATTTAAAGCATAGAGTTATGATTTGTAAAAAAGAAGCAAAAGAAACGATTTACTGGCTAGAATTAATAAAAGAGTTTAATGAAGATTATATTGATGAATTAACAAGTCTGTTTGCAGAAGCAATCGAGTTAAACAATATTTTTGGAGCAATTTATAAGAAGCTTTGAATTTCTTTATTCGAATTTCGTGCTTATTACTATCGCCCACTCGCCAACAACCTTACCTTTCTTAAGTTCAGTAATTACTTCAGAAATATTTCCTCTAACTACTTTTTCAAATTTTTTTGTTAAATCATTTACCGCTGCGACTTTTACATCTGGCATAAACTTCTCAATTACTTCTAAAGATTTTACAACTCTAAAAGGAGATTCGTAATATGCAAAAGTTCCAGTTTGTTCACTTAATAATTTCTTAATCTTCCCTGCCTCTCTAGGAAGAAATCCTAAGAAGCTGAACTTATCGGTTGGTAAACCAGAAGCCACTAATGCAGTATCTATGGCAGTTGGACCTGGAAGTACTTCCACCTCAAACCCTCGCTCGATAATTTCGGAGACTAATTTAAAGCCAGGGTCCGAAATTGAGGGCATTCCTGCATCGGACATGAATCCAATTTTAAAATTAGTTTCTAAAAGTGTGGAAATTTTTTCGATTACACTTTTATGGTTTTGATCCCTATATGAAATTAGTTGTGGTCTATGTTCAAGGTCCAAGTTCAGTGACTTTATAATTTCTGGAAATCGCTCAGAAAGTAAGTTTCTAAGTTTAATGTAGTTTCTAGTATCTTCTGCAAGAATAATATCAAAACTAAAAATAGCTTTTATTCCTCGTATTGTAATATCTTCTAAATTTCCAATTGGTGTTCCAATTAGTGTGAGTTTACTCATTGCTTTCTATGTTAATTAATACAGCAATTATACCATGGGGAGGTCAAATCCGAAGCTCGAATGAAGAAATCCAAAGATGTCACATTTTCGAGCTTCGATATTCGAATTTCGTCATTTGAATAATTGCCAAATGTAGGAGTAATGTAACTCTGATAAATGTTGAATGCTATGAAAGTACGACAGGTGGGCTCTGCCAACCAAAATCTAAAGCTCGCACTGCTCGCTAAGATTTAAGGCTGTATTGTCTAAGTTATCCCTATCTCATCCAGTTCCGAGAACTCTGAAATTATTAAACCTCTAAATTGATCTGCCAACTTTGAAGATTGGTAACCAGAACTTTCTGAAGTTCTACAAAGATGGTCTGTGTAAATTCTTACTTGTTCTGCAAATTCTTCTCCTACTTTATTAAATGCAGCTCTATTTTTTTTTGAGTCTTCTAAAAATTTATCGTGAGCTTTTTTAAAGTCTTTAAATAATTTAGGATTTTCAGCTTTCATACGATCGTACATTTGTTTGTACTTAGGACCCTTTGCTGTTTTTTCTACTACTACTCTAGGCATTTTATCTGTATTTAATATTATTAAGTAAATCTACATAAATCTTTACAACACTTTCCCAAGTGAATTTTTTAGACATTTCTAAACTATCTTTTCTCATTCTTTCTCTAAGTTCTGGTGTTTTTAATAACCAAGATAAACCTTCTACTAGTTTATCAATTTCGTCGTATCCATAAACAAATCCATTTTCACCTTCTTGTATTAAAATGTCTGCTGCTTCGTTTTGTTCGGTAGTAATAATAATATTTCCTTTGGCCATTGCTTCTAAAAGAGTTATTCCAGTTGCTTCCCATTGGCTTGGTAAAATATTTATTTGTGACTCTTTATAGAAAATTTCATCTCTTTCTTTATCTTCTGGTGAGAAAATAAATTTAGTATGAGATTCTAATTGCATATCTCTAACCATATTCTCAAGTGTTTTTGTATATCCACCCGGCCTACCCATTATATAGAAAATAAAATTCTTGTTTGAATCTGGTAGATCTAAAAGTTTATCAATTGCTTTTAAAACTTGTTGAATTCCTTTGTACTCCTCCATTCTATTCATATATGTAATTACAATCTTATCGTCGGGTTTATGTTCTACAATTTTTTGTTCGATGTAATCTTCATCGATTCCATTTGGAATATTTATAATTTTTACTGGATTAATATTGTATAAAGACTCCATCCAAACATGTTGGTTTGGGTTTACAGCAATAAACTCATCATAAAGCCAATTTACATAAAGTCTTAAAATTTTATTTCCCGTTTTTCTAATAAATCCTCTAATGCCTGTTGCAGAAGTTGCAGCTAGGAATGGCCCATGTGGTGTAACTATAAACTTAGTTTGTTTTGATGTTAGTTTCTTTAAAATTAAACAAAATTCTCTCCAGAAAAATCCAATTCCAGATGAGTGAATAATATCGTATTTATTCATCAGCAAGTGCGGAAGAAGTTGAGGGTAAAATCCAGCATAAAGAGCTTCTGTAGGAGCCCAATGTCTAATAATTCTTAATCCTTTATAAAATTCTTCTTTTGGAAGCTTCTCATTATTAAACTTAGCATTGGTTGTCAGCACTGTAGAATCGAAGCCAAGTTTAGCAACTCTAGTAGATAAAGCTAATAAATTTTGTTCTGCCCCACCTTTAAATGGGTGAAACCGTGGTGTTATATATGCAATCTTCATGGAGTCATTTTATCATTTTATAGATTACAGAGAACAGGAAACAGAAGTTAGATTGTTATTATTTTGTTTGGAATCTACTTTACAGTTATTAATTCTAGAAAATATCTTGATTTTGCTATAATTACTTATAGTTATTAATAAATTTATATGTATTTTATTCACTTAGAGAAGGAAGATGACAGTAGTCCACTTTCACTTGAGCAATGGATAAGTATAATTAAGAAAGATCCTGAGATGATATATAGCAATATCGTAAGTTATGTTTCACCTTTTGGAGAGAATATTACAAAAAGCGGTGGCTTTTATGGTATTTGGAGACCAAAAAATGAACCTAATATTGAGGTAGTATTTACTTACCATGACGGAGTTATTAGTGCGATCTATGATTCGAAAATTTTAAGAAAACTACAAGAGATTTCAGAAAAGATAGATGGTTTTGTTTATGGTGATAATGAGGAGGAATATTAGTTTAGGTGTGGCGAATATTTCATGTCTGGCCATTGTGTCATCCCGGAAATTGCGAAGCAATTATCCGGGATCTAGCGTAGCGAAATCAACTTCAGAATTAAAGATCCCGCATCTAGTGCGGGATGACATAGAAGATAGTTAGGTTGTAACACAGCCTGGCATTATAGCAACTTTAAACAAAACTCCAGCCTTAGTGGAAGAATAACTATTCGTACTTCTTATTTTTACCGCTTTTCCTATATTCATCGTGAGCTTTTCTTGGATTTCCACCAATTGGAAACTTTTCTTCTAGTCGAGGTAATTTCATATCAAAGAATTTTTCAATATCAATCCCAGCATTATGTGCCATTCTAAATAAATAGAAGATAATGTCTACAAATTCAAAACCAATCTCAATTTTTTTATCCTCATCTAAATCTTCAAAATTGTGTTTCCACTGATAATGTTCAGATAACTCAGCAAGTTCAATATACAGTGCATTTATAAGGTCTACAGGATCTTCATTTTTCCAGCCTCTTGCTTCAGAAAACTTCACAATGATATCTGTTACTTCTTTTATGGATTTAGCCATATTAATGTTTTAAGATCTTAAGTATTCTACTAATTTATCAAAAATAACTTTTATATTCGCAGATTCATTAATTTCACCTCTTTTGCCCTCAGGAGAAAGAAATGGTGCATCTGTTTCGAAGAAAATACCTTTTTTATAGAAAAAATCAGGTTTAACTTCGCCTTCTGGCAATTTTCCTATTAAAGTCTTATAAATTAGTCTCAAATTGTGAGAATTTTTAAAAGTTACTATTCCATTTACTCCTAAAGCACATCCATGTTCTAAAATTGCCTCTGCTGTCTTAAAATCACCTGTAAAAGAGTGAAATATACCCTTAACATTGTATTTTTTCAAAACTTCTAAACAATATGCTTCTGCTCCACGAGAATGTATAGAAAGAAAAAGATTATACTTTTCTGCTAATTGAAGCTGTTTTTCATACAACTTTGTTTGAAGTTTCTTAGATTTTTCAACTTCATCTTCACTTGTGCCAGCAACTCTTAAGTGATGTAAATCTATACCTGTCTCACCAATCCCTATAACTAAATCTTTATTATTTATAATTAATTCTTCAAGTGTTTCAATTTCTTGTTCAATCCATTGCTCAACATTATCAACTTTTTTGTACAATTCTGAACCCGGAATAATTGCCTCTGGATCAATTCCAACTAAAGCTTTTACTTCTTTAAACTGTTTTGCTCTTTCGATATTCTCTCTTGAAGAGGCAATATCCACCGAAACATCAAATAACTCCTCTACACCAGCATTTTTAGAAGCTTTTATAATATTTTCTGTGCTAGTTTTATAGCCTTCGAAGCCTAAATGAGTGTGTGAATCAAATAGGAAAGTTTTTTGTTTTAAGTCTTCTAATGTCATAATTATGCCTTAATATGATTAATTATATTCTATTCAAAGGGTTTTCGTAACCTCAAATATGCAAAATGCTTTGATTTTATGTCTAAATTTTGCTAAAATCTTCTACATCTAAGCGATTTAGATAAATATATTATTAAATAAAGAGTATACATGGCAAATACAAAATCTGCTAAAAAAGCAATCAGAGTAAGCGGTAGAAAAGCTGTTATTAACTTAAGATCTAGAAGAGACTTCAAAGAAGCTACTAAGGATGTTAAAAAAGCAGTTGTAGCAAAAGACAAAAAAGAGGCTGCAAAACTATTACCAGTTGCATATAAGGAAATTGATAAGGCTGCAAAAAGAAACGTTATTCACAAGAATACAGCAGGCAGATATAAATCTAATCTTTCAAAAGCAGTTGCAAAATTAGCTTAAGAAAGTACTAAACTAACCATGTCTAAGTCAATAATTACGTTACTGGACAAAGCACTTCTTCCCGCAGCGGTAATGATTTTCGGGAAATTTATTGGCGTAGCTATCACTCTAAGACTATTCAATCTACCATGGACCGTTGGCCAAGTTGCTAATTCAGTGTTTTCAAATGGAAATATTATAAGAGCAGAAGATCTTCAAACTGTAATCTCATATTCAGACTTAATAATGTATTTAGTAGTAGCTTTAGGAATGGCTATTGTTCTTGTTAGAGCAATTTATCTTCATAATTCTCACGTTAGACCAACATTAGTTGCAAGACTCGCAAACTACAACTTACTATCATTAGTAAGTGATTCTTACGATGTTTATCATTCTGCAGCAATTTGGTTAATATTTACATGGGTTACTAATACTATTGTAATTATTAATACTCTATCCGGACAAACATTAAGTTGGGTAGCAGCAGTTGCAACAGTAATTTCTTTAATTGCTACGGTTTTCTTATTCCAAGACGTCTATAAAGAGATTGAAAACATAAAAAGAAAGCCTAGTGATTATCAGTGGGTTTAAGGGTTGAGACATGTAATTTTTTGTGATAACTTCAAGTTTAGTACTCTTTTAAATTTCACCAATGAACGTTGAAAATGTTTTAAAAACCTTAACTGACCTTTATCCTGAGGCTAAAATTATCCAAAATCATGACAGAGATGGAAAAGTAATTGAAGTACTTTGCATTTATCATAATACAAAAGCATTAAGTGAAATTATTTCTGTTGTAGATAAAACAATGCCTCATTATCATCGTGGTGCTACAGAAACTTACGAAATTGTAAGAGGGAAATTGGTATTAAATAAAGGTTCAGAAAAAATTCTTCTTCAAGTTGGAGATCATATTGAATTAGAACCTAAAGAGGTTCATTCTGCAGAAGGAGATGAAACGTGGGTAAAGCTAATAAGCAGACCAGGTTGGAATATTTTAGATCACGCTATTGTTAGGTAATTAAGCCTCTTCAAAAGTACCCGCCATCATATCCTTAGCTGTTATCATCAAAAAATCAGCATTAACCGAAGTTAGTGCATTTTTTCTAAGATTAGAACTTTTTATAACTTGCTTAACAAAGTCAGCTTCACCTGGATTTTCAATATAAACAATAACATTACAGTTCCCCATTTTATTTATTGTGTCGGCTAATCGATTTAATGGATCTTCCAATTTAAATCTGTCAGATAACTTTTCTGCCTTTGGCACTATTTTTACAACAATTACCATTACTCTGTTTGAAACTGCTGGTAAATTTTCTATATTACTGATCATTTCAGATAGTTCGTCAATTCTAGTCTCAGAAAACTCTGGAAGATATGAAAGCAATAACATTGAGTCATCTTCTAATCTTTTAGGAAATGCTATTGTAGTTCTCATTTCAGGCTCAATTCTATCAACATGAAGTGCTGTCTTTAGATCAGTATTTCCTTTAGCATCAAACCGATTGAATTCTGAAATTGCTTCATTGATGATGTAAATTGAATAAGCCGACAAGGCACCTTTTGATGCAATCTCTGTTCCTACAAGATCACTTGTAGTTTTTCCTTCAACTAAAATTAAAGGACCTGTCTTTGCTAAATCTTCCATAATGTCGTTGATAATCGATAACAAAACAACATTATATCACTTTTGCCGATTTGAGTTTATCTTTTATTTGTTGGATAATAGACCTATGAATGTATCTGAAGAGATAAAAAAGGATTTAGAGAAATTTCAGAAACACAGCAAAAACATTACCTATCTTGAGACATTCTTTACAGCTAATATTTGATAGGAAGCAGAAGGTATCAACTTCATTAGTAATTTAGATCCATAAGAAATTCTTTCCCACAAAGCTGCGGGTTTAAATTTAACTTTTGCATACTCTCCCCTCAAAGCTTTTAATCCATTAAGACCATAAACTTTGTATCCTTTCTTCTCCATTTCTTTATAACCCCATCCTGATTTGTGGATCTGGTATGCGTTACCATCATACTCATCTTGAGGAACAAAACCATTTGGAGTAAAAATAATCACCTTCTTCTTTGCTAGTTTCTCAAGATCATCTAATAACTTTACACCTTCTTCTTTTGTAAGATGTTCTATTAGATCCAGAGCAACAATACAATCAAAAGACTTATCTTTAAAAAATTTTCTTAATTTCAAAACATTAATAACTTTGTTTTCACTATGAGTTTTTCTTTTAATAGCAGCATCTATTGATGGTTTAAATCCATCTACTCCAAAGGACTTTTTCATTTTTTTATTTAAATCTTTTAATGGGGAAAATCCACCACAACCTACGTCCAGCAAGCTTTCACATCCTACTATCTCTTTTTCTATTATTCTTAAGTAATCTGGAATTGGGTCGTGTAGACCTTTAAATACTTTTACGTCTAGGTTTTTAAGGAATTGTTTCATATTAAAATTGCTTAATAGATCTCATTTTACAATAATATTTGCTAAAATTCGTGTATGAAAGAAAATTTAGATCCAAACTCAATACTAAATGCAGAATTTCAATATGCATCCGACACTGCTCATCAAGCAAATGATGATAGAGGAAAAGTATTTGAAGTATTTTTAGCGAATATCGTCACTTTGGTTTCTGCAGCAATTTTACCTAGTGTATTTAATATAGAAAATAACTTAATTTTTGTTTTCGTATTTATTGGTCTATTTATGTTTGGCTTAGTAACTCTTTACCAATTAACTAGAACAAGAGTAGCTTGGGTTTCTAGTATAAAAGCAATGAATCAAATAAAAGAACACTATATTAAACATTTCGAAGGATTAAAAGATGCGTTCAAATGGAGTGTTACAAGCATGCCAAAAGCTAATAGTAAGAGCTCTATTGTCTTTGTCCAAAGTATTTTTATAATGATTCTTAACTCAATTAATGTTTCTTTAATAATCTACTTTGTATTCTTTACTGGTTTTAGACTTTTATATATACCAGTTTTAGGAATACCATTCATAATCTCATTCGTTATCCACTATCTTATTTGGGAAAGATTGTTAAAGTAGCTTAGTGAAGTGCGTAGTATCTACTCATTAAAAAGTTCTCATCCCGAGTAGATATTGTAGCTTTGTATTCACCATTAACTTTTCCAATAATCATTACACTAATATCTGTACCATAATCAGATCCTGCAGGAAGAATTGTTAAAAAATCGCATTCTTTTAGTCTATATAAAATAGATTTAAAGAAATCTTCCATATGCAAATAGAAGTAAACATATCCAATAATGCCGAGTGTGCATTTAAAATCATCGTCTGTGGGTTCTCTGAGATCTCTAGTAAATGTCGTAACTCCTTCCTTTTTAGCTAATTTAGGAGTTTGTGTCAAAAGGATTTCAGGATTCTTAACATCCATTAACTTAGTTCTTATGTCTTTTGTGATGTTTCCATCCTTAGATAGTGTAACTAGTAATGCATTTATTGCTGAGCCTTTTCCAAAAGCATAGTCATTTATTAAAAGTGGTGTGGAATTCATTATTAAAGTTGAAAAACTTTTCTCTAACTCGCTTACTGGCTTAGAGATTACTTCTTGGAGTACAAGGTAGCGTACAAATTCTGATGTGGATGTAGCTGAATATTCAGCTTTACCTTCACCACGAGCCATACTATTTTGATGGTGAGCTACTAACTGTCCCATTCTTCTAATAAGGTTATAGTATAAAACCTCAAAAATAGAAAGTAGCTGCTCCATTTCTTGAAGAGTATATAAATCCTTAGCGTATTTTAGAAGAATCTCTTCTAAAATAATTTGAACTTGGTTCTTTCCTTCAATACTATCCATAGATATGTTTAAAAAGTAACAGATTATACTATAAGAATTGTAAGAAGCCTCTATTTACTATATAATTCAACTTATTTCGTAGTTATTAAATCAAAATTATGGTCATTTCTAAAGAAAAATTAACAGAACTTCTTTCTGCAATTCAATTAGTAAAGTTAACTGAAATTAAGAAACACGAAGGTGCAGATAGACTCTCTATAACTCAAGTGCAAGCAAAAGATGGTCAACATCAAATTGTAACTGCTGCAACAAATATGAAAGTTGGAGATATTGTTCCATGGTTAGCTCCAGGAAATGTTGTTCCAGGAATTTTAGTTTTTGAGAATAATGAAATTAAACTAGATGCGAGAAAAATGAGAGGAGAAATGAGTGAAGGAATGATTTTAGCTGAAGATGAGTTCATTCTAAGCAAGGACCACGAAGGAATCTATATAGTCACAAATGACGAAGCTCGAAATTCGAAGCCCGAAGATCTCATAGGCAAGTCAATTTTGGATGTACTTACTCCTGAGCAGATGAAAACTATTGAAAGAAACGCAGGAATTATTGAGATAACACCAGAGTTAAAAGAAAAAATTGATTTAATAAAATCTATTGCAGCAAATGGTGGAGAAATTGTCGGAGAAGACGAATTAGCTTTGATTCTAACTTCTGGAGAAGAATTAAATACATACGATGGATTCGAACCATCAGGACAAATGCATATTGCACAAGGAATAATCAGAGCTATAAATGCAAACAAAATGATAGAAGCTGGATTCCACTTTAAGATGTGGGTTGCAGATTGGTTTGGATATTTGAATAACAAAATGGGTGGAGACTTAGACAAAATTAAAAAAGTTGGAGAATATTTTATAGAGATTTGGAGAGCAAGTGGAATGGATTTAGATGGTGTTGAATTCCTTTGGACTTCTGACTTTGTTGGAAAAAGAGAATACTGGGAATTAGTAATGAAAATTGCTAAATCTTCTACACTTTCAAGAGTTTTAAGAACAACTGAAATTATGGGTAGGACAGAAACTGATGATCTTTCTGCAGCACAAATTCTTTACCCATGTATGCAAGTTGCAGATATTTTTGGAGTAATGAAGTGCCAAGTTACTCAATTAGGTTTAGACCAAAGAAAAGTAAATATGCTTGCCAGAGAAATTGGACCAGAATTAGGTTTTTGGAAACCAGTTGTTGTAAGCCACAGCATGTTGCAGGGCCTAGGGAAACCAGCTGATAAATCTGAAGATGCACAAACAAGAGCAATCTCAATGAAGATGAGTAAGTCTAAACCAGACACAGCTATCTTCATGACTGATACAAAAGAAGATATTGAAAGAAAAATTACAAAAGCATATTGCCCCGAAGGAGAAGTTGAGGACAATCCAATCTTAGATTACTGTAAACAAATTATTTTCGAAGCTAGTCATTTAAAAAAAGAAACTCCTCTACTTTCAGACGGAAAATTCAAGGTTACTAGAGAAGAAAAGTTTGGTGGAAATGTTGAGTATGGTTCATACGCAGAATTAGAAGCAGATTACAAAGAAAAGAAATTATTCCCTTTAGATCTAAAGGTTGCAGTTATTGCTTACTTAGATGAACTTTTAAAACCAGTTAGAGCTCATTTTGAAAACGACTCAAAAGCTAAAGCAATTTTAGAAGAAGTGAAAAGTTTTCAAGTTACTAGATAAGTATAAGAACCGCGAAACTGTTGAGAAAGAGTCCGCGGTATCATCACAGAATATCAAACAAGCGAGCCCTACGGGCTCGCTTGTTTATTCATAATCACTAGACTGTAGCACAGTCTTTTCTATTTCCTGACTTCACACCTAACTCAAGCAATTAGAATGCTAAATTCCCGCAAGAAACATAAGTATTTATATCTTCTGCAGATTTATGAATGTTAACTGCTAAGGCACCTAATGCTTTTAAATCTGAAAACTTTGCATTTATATTTGTAACAGAACTTCCATTAATTACATTTGTTAAAGCATATTTAACTGCTCCTGGTGTTGGACAACTACCTAAATGAATATGGGCAGGTTCTGCTGTTGCAACTGGATTAGATAATGTAACAGTAACTTTTGTAGTACTTCCACTTTCTGTTAATATAATGCTCCCATCTTGAGATGAACCATTTTGAGAAGTTAAAGTAAATGTTTTAGAATCATTCATGACAGCACCACTCGTAGGGGCAGGATTTGGTGTAACTGAAACGTTGCTATTTGTATTGTTCCCGGCAATAATAAATATTGCAGCACCAATAACAACAACTACAATAACCGCAATGATTGCTAGCATCATGCTTTTATTTTCTTCTGGCATAAGAAAAGATAAAAAATAGGAATAAATATAGTATACACCCCTAAAACATATAGGGTATGATTTCATTGAATATCAATTATTAACTAAACATATGCAAATTTTAACTGTCGCAATTTTAATATTAGTTATTTTCTTAACATTATCTTTTTTCTTTTACAAAAAAGTAATCCATGTAACTTCTTTATTTATAACTTTAATCTTCTTCTTATCTGTAGCTTTATCTCTATCGGCATTATTTCTTCCACAACTTTATAAATCTGGTGCAGAGCTTGCTCTAAAAGATGCTCCATTTGGAGTTCAGTTAAAAAACTTCGATACTACAATGACAGATATTGGGAAAATACCAACAAGTATTATTGGTTCACTTGGGAATTTGTTTGGACAAAATAATCAAAGCGCAGAATACAAATCTGATTTGTACAATCAATTTATAGACTTCTCAGGAGGATTAATTAGAATTATGGTTTTAATCTTCTCATTAATAATTATGTTTATATCTGTATACGTTAGATATGCTTATTCTGGTGTTCTAGAAAGCGATAAGCTTGCAAGAAAAGTATCAGAATTGGAAAAAGAAGTTAACTCACTTAAGGGAATCAATCGAGCCTAAGGCAATAGTGCAATTCGCTATAATAGACCTTCGTAATTTGCTTATTGACCCGAAAACATCTAAAATATATCTATAACTGTAGCTACTTTTAGAAACTCTCATGGCTATAAGAAAAACATTTAAAGAAGGTTCAGATTTTGCTAACCTGCTTCCTAAAATTGAAAGAGAAAGCTTTATAGATATTGCAAAAATAATTGCAGTTGTTCTTATGGTTGTTACGCATGTAATTGGAATTACATACGACTATTCAAAAGGAACTGACACTTTAGTCTACTATATTGGATTAATTGGAGGCATATCATCCTTTACAGCTTTCTTATTTTTATCTGGAATTAATTACTATTATTCTTCAGTTAAAGAATTCGAAACTAAAAACGAAGATTATACAAATTTACAAAAAAGATTGTTTTATAGAGCTATCCAAATAGGTTTAGTTTATATAATTCTTGCTCTAATCTACTTCTTTGTATTTAATAGAGTCTATAGTGGAATTTACTCTCCGACTAATCTACTTAGAGATTTTTACAATACATTTACAATAGGACCACTGCCAGAATATAGTGAGTACTTAATAACAATAGCAATATTTATTTTTGCAGGGATTATATTCGGAGAAGTTTATAAATGGATCTCTAAAACACAATGGAGGGCATTATTATCTGGAACGTTTTTATTTTTTGTAGGGTATATTGGTTTTAATATAATTTCGGGTCCTGCGAGATTAAATACTTTAACAGCCATTATCTTTGGTAAAACTTTCGATGGTTTAAGAATACATACCTTCCCTGTTCTCCAATACTCAATGATATTCTTTTTGGGACTTTGGTTTGGGCATTTTGTTAAAAACTATTTAAATAAACGAACAAGGTTTAAGGCAATTTCTTTATTCTCAGGTTTCTCACTGGTAGTAACAATATGTTGTTTAATTGCATATACTGCCAAACCTTTAGATATATTTTATCCTCTTCCTTTAGAAGGTAGATTTCCTCCTTCAATTGGTTTTATTGCTTTAAGTTTATTCATCACAAGTTTGGTGGTAATGATTTCTATGGTTATATCAAAAGTGCTAAATGGAAAGCTACAGAAATTAATTCAGTTTTTGGCTAGAAATAGTTTAGGTCTCTTAGCTTGGCATTTAATTCTTCTATTTGGATATAGATATTTATTAGATACAGGCAAAACAAATTTTAGATCTTTAAATATTGTAGAAGTATTGGCATTTTCAATTGTAATATTTCTTTTAACTTCAGTAATAACTTTCATTTATAACTTTATTGTCTACACAATAATAGAAGTAAAGTTAAAGAAGGAGTTTGATTTCTTAGTACATATAATAATTCCTTTATTTATTCTTGTATTTACATTTTGTGGAAGTATATATTTAGTCTTTAATAGAGTTTCTGCATATTCCAGAGGAATAAGTGATAATGTAGATTCTTATAAAAAAGTAATTACTTTACCAAAACAAGATCCTTTCTGGGCAAATGATGATTATAAATTTAAAAGACAAATAACAATTAATAATGATACTCAATCCACTCTCTTTGAAACTAATTACATTACAGTAATTTTTGATCACGCAAAGGCAGTAGGTGAAAAGAAGTCTTTGGATATTTCTGGAAAAGATATAAGAATTGTTTATTGGAATAAATCTACAAATATCTTTGAAGAACTTCAGTTTGCAATTGAAAATCCTAATAACTCTTCTACAAAATTAATATTTAAACTTAAAAAAGATATAGCCATAGGAATTAAAGATCTAGACTACTATATTTACTATGGAAATACTTTTGTAAAAGATTCACCAAAATTAGAATTGGCTCAAAGTTTTGATACCAGTATTGCAAGTATTACTGTTGGAGATGAAATGGTGCACAGGCTTCAATTAGATATTAATAGAGAGTGGTTTGTTCTAAAACCTGAGACAAAAGAATTAGAAAATAATTTAACTGGGGAAATTATACTACCAGACAATGTAGTAGCTGGTAAGTATTACATAAGCTATCAAGTATTAAATTCAGCAGACCAAATAATTACGAGCAAAGATGTACCTACTCAAGATGGGAATAAATATTCTATATCTCCAGATATCGCAGGGTTAGGACCTGCAGTTTATAAGCTTCAAGCACAACTTATTAGTTTTGATAAAAATTTAGAAATTCTAACTACTTACAAAACTCCATTTAGAATAACGTATCCTCTTTATGTAACTTGGAGTTTCGACTGGGATGGATGGGGAGTTTCAGATTATGGTTTATCTGAAATTAACTATGTGGCAAACAGGTACTCTATGCCTATTACACAATTATTTAACCCTAGAATTTATGTAAAAAATCAAACTTCATTCCCATCAGATGTAGTTACTGTAGAAAGAGCAGGTTATTTAACAAGTTGGGTATTAACAAGAAAGCAACAATATGGAGATGAAATAGGAATGCATTTGCACATGTTCCCTGATATGGTTTCGGAAGCAGGAGTAACACCAAGGCCAGGGACAGTTGTTGGGGCAATGTATGGAGATGCAAAAACAAGTGACTTCACACAAGCAGAATTAGAAATAGTTATGGGTTGGGGTTTTGAAAAGTTTGCAGAAGCGGGTTTACCAAAACCAATTACTTACAGAGCTGGAGGTTGGTTCACATCTCCTTCTGTTTTAGCTGCTGCTCAAGCTTCTGGTTTTTTAATTGATACTAGTGGAAGAACTGGAGGAAGAATTAATCCAACACTAAATTACAGTACAGAAGTTCCATGGTCTCTACAACCCACAACAGCACCATATTTACCAAGTGTTGGAGATATGAATAAATGGGAAAGTCCAAGATTAAGTCTTTGGGAGTTCCCAGACAATGGTGCAGATTCTTATTGGTTTAGCGCCGAAGATTTAATTTCTAGATTTCAACAAAATATGCCAGGTACAGATGGAGTTTTAACACACCCACAAGTGTTAACTTATTTAACCCACCCTCACTGGTTTACTATTATTGATGAACCAAAAGTAAAATCTTTATTTGACTATATTGGAAATTTTAAATACGAATCTAACTCTGGCCCTGTAATATATACAACACTAGAGAAAGCATACAACGACTGGGATAAAACTAACGATATTAACGGAGTACCATGATTTCAAGCCTTATAAATACAATTGGAATGGAAAAGTTCTTAGTAGCATTAGTTGTTGCAGTTCCAATTATCTTTTTAATTTTAGTTGATCTCATATTAATAAGAAAAAGTTTTAATAATCTAAAATTAAAAACTTTTATTTTTGAGAATAGAATAACTCTCATTGCAATTTTTCTATCAACTATTATTGTTGCTGTAATTATTGCATCAGTTGGTTATTACGAAACTACTCCACAAATATTTTCATCCAATCCACCTACTGGAGAAAATTGGAGTAATTACGATAAGCCAATAGAAGTAACATTTAATGTACCTGTTGCGATTGCATCTCTAGAACCAAAGATGACACCAAGGGTTGAAGGAGATTGGGTTTGGGATAAATTTCTTTTCACTAATTACACGGTAAGAGGTCATTTTTACCCTAAACAAACTTACTTACCAGATCAAAGAATAGTGATTTATATTATTGGTGCAAAAAGACTTTTTGTTAATTCAGAAAGTCATGAGCTAGCACTTAATTTTTTCTCACCTAAGAACGTAGAAGTTTTATCTAGTTATCCTAAAGACCAAGAAACAAGTTTTAACAGAGAAGATACAATGAGAGTTCTATTCTCTAAAAATAATTACTATCTTTCTACTTGGAGTTACACAATTGCTCCTGTTGTAGAATTAGAATTAAGTAATCAATATAGTAACGTTTTAGAATTGAAACCAAAGAACCCTTTAGATGCAGATACTCAATATAAAGTAACTGTCTATAGAAGACCAATACAATACGATATTTCTACTTCCACAGTTTTACAACAGATTGAACCCCCGGATTATACATATTCATTTAGTTTCAAAACTCTTAAAGAGCCATTTATAGAAGAGCTTATTCCTCAAGGAACTGGTATTCATGACGATACAAAAATTGCTGTAAGATTTACTCTTCCAATGAGGAAGGAATCTGTAGAGACTCATTTTGAAATAGATCCAAAACTGGAAGGAACATTTCAGTGGGTGAACGAAACTTCATTTTATTATGTTCCTAAATCTCTATTAACAAGAGGGACAAAGTTTCAAGTTAAATTTACAAAAGGAATAGAAAGTGTTGATCAAGGACCGACTTATAAAGATTTAAATTATTCTTTCGAAACTGTTGGTGCAGTTAAACTTACGGGATCCAGTCCTGCAAATCAAACTGGGAATATTGGTGAAAATACGACAATAAGGATTGGTTTAGATCAAGAAGTAGACCATGCGAGCGTTGAAGCAAGGTTTAATATTTCACCTGGTGCATTAGGTGCATTCATATGGGATAAAAATGATTTAATATTTACACCAAGCTCTCCACTAATCTATAACCAACCATATACTGTTGTTATTTCAAAAGGAATAAAAGCAACTTACGGTTCAGACTCGACAGAAGATTTCACAATTAACTTTACTACTAGAGCACAAGAGGTAATTATTGCTGGTGTTCCTCAAATTTTTCAACCATACGGATCTTTTTCTTGTAATTTATTTGCTGGAATAATGGCACTTTCTTGGAAAGGATTTGGTTTAAGTGCTTCTCAAGTTATTGGAGAAACTGGATATAATCCAAATCAAAGTAATGGAATGTGGGTTGGAAACCCTTATAGAGAATATGTAGGTAACTCAGATGGAAGTTGGGGTTACGGAATTTATTGGTCTGCTCTTCAAAAACCATTTATTAATAGAGGTATAACAACAGAAATAAAAGAAGGTTGGAATAAAAATGCATTAGCAGCAACTATAATTAACGGTAATCCAGTAATAATATGGAGATACAATGGAGAAAGTTCTAACTACGATAAAAACTGGACTGCTTGGGATGGAACATATGTTCATGGAATAAATGGTCAGCATGGAGGTTTAGTAATTGGTGTAAGAGGATCTACGTCAAACCCAGAAGCATTCTTAGTAAACGATCCATGGTATGGTCAAACTTGGTACTCAGCAGACTATCTAGACTATACATGGTCAAGAATGAACAGAACTGCAATGGTAATATATTAAGAGTAAAGAACTTTATTTCTTAGAAGAATTATTAGGAATATTGTAGAAAATACTCCAAGAAGAAGTGTTTCTAAATAAATTTTTTGTCTTTCAAATTTTTGACCTTCAACAACTAATACACTTCCGTTAGAAAAGTTACCTTGTAAACTATCAGCAATCCTTTCTTTAACAGCAGTATCTAATTGATTTAAATCGCTTTGATTAACATCATCTAAAGTTCCTTTCTCGTTCAATTTAGATATTAAAGAATCTGAGAAACTTGAGTTATCTAAAAATTTAATATTGCCTTGTACATTTTTTAAAGAAGAACCTTCGAAATCTTGTCTACTCATCCTTACTATTAATTTATCTCCAAATTCTTCAAAGCCTACATAGTAAGTGTTCTCTCCAGAATCTGAAATTACTCTCAGATAATTTATTGTTCCATTGAAAGAAACTATATCATCGTTAGACAAAGTTTTAATATCTTCATCAAAAGTTTGAGCAGTAATATTTCTTACTGGTCTATTTACTATCTCTAAAGCATTAAAATTAACTAGCAATGTAAACGCAACAGAAGCTACTAAAATTAATATTAGTGAGAAAATTTTAGGTACGTAGTAATCAAATTTTATTGGCATAGAATGTATCAGATAGAGATAAGGAACTTAATCCATTCTTTATTATACTATCTAGATTGCTAGAACTAAACACATACTTTAAACCATCTATTTCCAAAACTAGGATCTGCTTCGATGGAGTAGCTTTTGAGAAAGAAACTGGCAATATATTTGAATATAACTTTGCAGAATAAAAATCATTTTCTACTTTAATATCTTGCGGAATTGCTTGTTCTGATGAAAAGAACAAACTCGAATCACTAACATCTGTAGAGTATAAATCAACATTAGTTTTATCTAAGCTATAGCTTAAGAAAGGCTTAGGTGAGGCATTTATAGATTTTATGTAATTAGCTTCAGTTTCATAGAACACTCTATCCATTAAAGTAATGTCTTGGAAATTGCTTATTTTAAGATTTTCTATTGTTGAATCTCCTGGAATTGTTTCTAATCTTTCTGTAAAAAATTCTTGAAGAGTTTCTAATGAATCTTTATTAGAAATATCAATTGTATTTACAGTTGTAAATAAAAAGTTATTTAAAACATCTGCATAATTAACTTGTTGATTAGCAACTTTATAAGTAGTTCTTTCAATTAAATTTGCTTCGTTAGAATTTGTTTTAAAAGTTTCTTTTCTAAATAATGAAAAGTCATCTTTGTTAAACCATTTTTTGAAAGCTGCAGTAATAATCTCGCCATTACAATCATAACTACCTTGAGTTTCTAATACATAATATTTAACTCCATCTCTAGTTACTTCATTTAAATTTTGTATAACATCAAAATAATCATTAATTTTGTCTGATGTTTCTGGGAATGAAACAGGAGCTGAAACTGGTTTAACTATTGGCTCTAAGTTATTAGATGAAAAAATTACCTGTTGCTCTCCAGCTCTAGAGTAGACACTAGTTGAAACATCATCTTGAGTTCTAACCTGAACAGAATCAATTATCCTATTATCTTTATCTAGATTTACTAATCTGTAGATGGTTAAGTTCTTTCCAGAAAAATTATATATTTCTTTAATTGGAGCATCTGTTGAACATGTATTATTTTTACCAAATTCGTTAGTAGCTTTTGTGTAAGAAAAGTTATAACCACTTTCTTCTGAGCTAACAGAAACTTTTTGAGCAGATTCTGCAACAGATGCAACAGTTGTGGGATTGTCTGAAACAATACTATCCGTTTGTAAAATTAATGCTCCAGGATTATTTTTTATAATACCTTCTAAAATTTCAGATTTTTGATTAGCAGGTACCGCTGCAACAGAATCAACATTTAGAACATTATTCCCATTACTAAACGAAATTATCCCTGCTCCAGCAACTATTCCAACGGATAAAATAACTATAAAAATTGATAGAAAATTTACTGTCCTTTCGTTAAAGAAAAATCTCCCTTCTGCTGGTTCTTCTATATACCGAGAAACAACCCTTTCTTTTAGAGAGTTTTTAAAATGTAGGCTTGGAGAAGCAGACTTAGAGTCTAATTCTTCTAAAATATTCATATTTTCAGGAATCTCCATATCTCTGTTTTCCATATACTTATTAGTGTTATTTAGTGTACAAATTATTACAATTCCTCATCTATATTCGCATTTAATTCTAATGCTGCTTTTAGTGACTTTAAACCTCTTTTTTGTGTAGTTTTTACATAATTCATGTCTTTCTCTAGTCTTATACAAATTTCGTCTAAGCTTAACTTTTCTATAAATCTTAATCTTATTACATCCTGTTGTTTTGATGGTATTTTATGCAAGATTTTCAATAGTTTATCTTCTGAACTTTCAGAATTATCGTATTCTTGTACAAATTCAACCGCATATTCTTCAAAGTCTTTATCAATTGCAGAGAATGGAATTCCTTCTTGATATTTTTTTCTAAGAAATTGCATAAACATATTTTTAGCAATCCCATAAATAAATGCGTTTAAGTTTTCTATATCTTTATGTTCGTTGAGTAAATTTACAAATGTAAGAAATGTTTCACTAGTAAGATCTTCAGCCACATTTTTATTAAGTGTCTTATAGTAGAAGAATTTGTAAATACGATCAAATTGAGAATCGTAGATTAATGCGATGTCGTTTTTAGTGACTTTATTGCTCATTAGTAAGACTTTCGATAACTTTAGTTACATTGGTTTTTCTGGTATATTCAAATCAGATTATACATTGTTTTCCCAACTTTATGGCTAATACAAAAAAAACTTTAATTACAGATTTCGCACTAAGCAAAGTTATTTGGCTTTTAACTGCTTCAGATATTTTTACTTGGGGAATTTATTTAGTAATTAATGCTTTCATTGGTCTATATTTAGCAGAAAAATTCGGCATCGCGGCAGTTTCAATGATAGGAATTGGTACAGCATTTTTTTATCTAGCTAGAGTTGTAACTCAAATTCCAATAGGTATTCTTACAGATAAAATAAAAAAAGATAGAGACGATATTGCACTTTTATTCATTGGAAATTTATTAATGGGAATTCCATATTTATTATTACCTTCTATTAACTCTCCAATTGCATTCTATATTCTAGAATTCATCATTGGATTTGGTGGTGCACTTAATTTAGTAAATTGGAGAAAACTTTTTGCAGCAAATTTAGAACCACATAAAGAAGGTTATGCTTATGCAACTTACGATAGTGTATTAAGCTTCGCAATGATAATATTCAGTTTGCTTGCTGGATTAGTGGCTAGTATAGGTCCACAATATTTCGAACTTGTAATAATTCTTGTGGGCTTCTTAACTATTTCTAGTGGAATGTGGGCAATATTAATTTTCTTTGATAACAAAAGAAAATCTAGATGAGTCCTTTCGTTAAAGCTAATTCATCGTTCTTACCAAGTTCCTCTTTACTAGCAGCTCTTTTTATATTCTCAAGGTTTTCTTTACTAAGTGCTTTTTTCATACTCTTAAGTTCATCTTTACCAACAAATCCTTCCATAAACTTAAGTTCATTACCTACACCAAACTCATCAATCTCATCATCTTCACTAGGCATTTTAATTTCTGGATTCTTTTCCATTTCCAACCAAATAGCTCCATAGATTTGGTCTAACGCTCCTAATTCTTTTTCAAAACTATAATCTATAAAAGATAACTTTCTACAATCCCTGTCTGCTCCCATAATTACTATTGGAAAATCTAATTCCATAGCCTTTTTTAATCTATATGCTAGATGAAGTCCACTCATTTCGTTATCATCGTTATCCGTAATCAGGAAATCAATCAAGGGTAGTTGACTATTTTCGTTTCTAAAAAAATCAAAAGAGGATTCATACACACTGCAATTAGTAAAGCCATAAGCATTGCAAAAAGAAATATAAATATCTCTAAACAATTTGTTACTTTCTATGAAGATAATTCTAGTGTCAGAAAAGTACTTCATATTCAATCTTAACAGAACTGAAAATGTTTACATGAATACTAGTTAAATGCCTCGTTGTTTTTGTGAGAATGAAATTCTCTAGGAAAAATTTTTAGAAGCTAAGCAAAACTAAATTCCTCACCTTCGTTGAAACTATTTTTAATTCTCTCAAAAACCTCTTCTAAATGTATTGGTTTTTTAAGAATCATTTCTCTCGGAATATCTAGCATATGGTGATCGACGGCGGAAAAAATAAACATTGGAAAGCTTAAGCCGAAATCAG
>JBDSRX010000083.1:0-2797 GCA_039929105.1 Candidatus Dojkabacteria bacterium | reverse complement strand
GCGCATCTGCGCCGCGGTGCGCGTCACGCTGTCCTGGCGATCGAGCCACGCCTCCGCGACGCCCAGAAGCACGCGGCGGAAGGAGGGCATGCCGTGCCGATCCTCGGGTGGGAAGTACGTGCCCGCGTAGAACGGCTCGCCCTCCGGCGTGAGAAACACGGTCATGGGCCATCCGCCGTGACCGGTCATCGCCTGGGTCGCCTGCATGTAGATGGCATCGAGATCCGGCCGCTCCTCGCGATCGACCTTGATGCACACGAAGTGCTCGTTCATCACGGCCGCGATCGCCTCGTCCTCGAACGACTCGCGCTCCATCACGTGGCACCAGTGGCAGGCGGCGTAGCCGATGCTCAGCAGCAGCGGCCTGTCTTCACGTGCTGCACGCTCGAGCGCCTCGGGACCCCACGGATACCAATCCACCGGGTTGTGCGCGTGCTGAAGCAGGTACGGGCTCGTCTCGCGGAGGAGCCGATTCGCTTTTTCGTCCGGCATTCCGTCGGTGTACCATGTCCGCCGTGCAATCTTGCATCTCTACGGGGAAGCTCCTACTCCTGGGCAACCCCGGAGGAGTGTCCGTGCCTCGTCTAATTTCTGTTCCTCGATTGCGAAATCCGCGCCGCTTGATTCACGGGCTCCGACACAGTCAGGTCGCGCTGCTCTCGCTGCTCGCCGCGATGCTGGTGGTGGTGCTGGTCTTTCCTGGTCCTGCGCACGCACAGGTTGGGGGCCCGCGCATGCACATCGGCGCTGGCGTTGCGCTCGACTTCGGCGGCGAGGTCGACTTCGAGCGCCCCGGGATCGCGGGTCTCAACGCTTACGGCAACGACGACCTGGACGCCACGTTCGGGATACGCGGCCATCTCGACTACCAGCTTCACAAGTACATCAGCATTGGCGGCATGGTCCGCATGTCGTGGTGGGAGCCGGACTACTTCCTGGCCATCGATCGCAGCTTTCTGCTCGATCTCGGGCCGCGCCTGATCGGTCACTACGACTGGCGCGACTTCCGCTTTTACGGGGGCATCTCCCCGGGCCTCACCATCAGCGCCATCAACGACGACGGGAACTCGGTCGCGGTCGACAATCCCGCCGCCGGCTTCACTCTGTCACTCACGCTCGCCGGCATGGAGTGGTGGTTCAGCCGGCGCGTTGGTTTGTTCGTCGAGCTGGGCTGGGTGGGTCACTGGTTCGAGCACGACAGCGACTTCAATCAGGGAGACCTCGAGGTCGACTTGTCCCAGGGGCTGTTCGAGTTCGGCTTCGTGTTCGGGGTCTGACGCCACGCCGGGGGTGCGCGGCCTCTCAGCACGCGCCCGCTTCGCGCAAGCGAGCGTCCGACTGCCTGGCTCCGCGGTGGATACCGGGCGGATACGCGATCGCATTTCCGCTGGCTCCCTCTATGATGGAGGCGATGGCCGTACGCCCGCTCTTGGTGCTCAGCGCTCTGCTCAGCCTGTGCGCTAGCTCCCCCGCTTACGCTTATTGTCGCACCCACACGGATGACCCACCCGCCAGCTCATGTCCCGAGCAGTGCGCCAAGGCCGGCTTCCCGCTCGCCTGGGCCACGCCCGATCTGACCTACTCCTTCAACCAGCGCCTGTTCCCGGGCATCGCCGAGGGCAACCTGCGCGACATCATGGCCGCCTCCTTCCAGACCTGGGAGAACGTGCGCTGCGATGGCGAGGTGGTGGGGCTCGACATCCGTGCACGCTCCGCGACGACCGCGCTCGAGCTGGGCCCCAAGACGGCCGAGCCAAACGAGAATGTGATCGTCCACTTCGATGCCAGCGACTGGGCCGACGAGGACCTTCCGGCGCGCGCATTTGCGATCACCGCGGTCTGGTTCGACTCCAAGAACGGCGACATTCTGGGCGCCGACATGATGTTCAACGGCGGCATGGACCCGTTCGGGGAGTGCTCGCCCGACGGCTGCAAGGCCGGCGAGCCCAATACCGATCTGCGCAACGTCGCCACGCACGAGGCCGGTCACTTCCTCGGCTTGTCGCACAGCGACGTGCCCAACTCGACCATGTGGTGCGACGCCGATCCGCAGGAGACCAGCAAGCGCAGTCTCAGCCCCGACGACATCCTCGGCCTGTGCGCGGTGTACCCGCCTGGCGAGTCGTTTCTCAGCAGCAAGGGGTCCAAGTCTTCGCTCGGTCATTCCTGTAGCGTGGCTGATGCTGGCAAGACGCCGCTGGCCGGTCTGGGCAGCGCGCTCCTGGTGGGCCTCGCGCTGTGTCTCGGGAGCCGTCGCCGGCGCTCGTCGAGAGCCGTGCGCAGCTAACGCAACATTGGCGCAAACGCCGTACATCCGGCACCATGGCCCCGTGTTTCAGCTGATCCTCCCGTTCCAGCTCGACCTGCCCTTCGAGGCAGGTCCCGCACCCGCCAGGTCGGGCGGGAGCAAGGCACAGCGAGCAGAGCGCAGCGCCCGCGTGAGGGACGGCTCGCACAAGTCCACCCAGCCTCTCAAGCGCGTGCGCCAGGGTCGCGCCCGGTGCAGTCTCTCGCTGGAGCTCTCGCTGTAGCTGCGCACCCGCAGCGCGTCCGAGCAGCCCAGAGGAGACTCGTGACCGAACCTTTCTGCTCGCAGCTCTCGCTCTCGGCGGGCGAGCCGCTGGCCGGGACCGCAATCGCCGAGACCGATCGCTTGATCGCCCTCGAACATCAGCCGGCGTGGGGGCCGAAGGGGCTCGAGGATAGCGAGCTGCCCGAAGCGGTACTCACCCAGCTGGCGGCGCTGACCCGGCGACACCCTCGGCTGCGGGTGCAGCTGGTGCGACCCGATCGCGCC
>JBDSRX010000082.1:0-3803 GCA_039929105.1 Candidatus Dojkabacteria bacterium | reverse complement strand
AAATACCTTCCCAACCTTTAATAAATCCAACAAATTTATAGTCTTTACCGATTCCATATTTTACAGAAGAAGCTATAACTGCATTGATTGCTTGTGTGTCTCCACCTGAATTAACTATACCTATTCTTTTCATGTATCTTTATGTATAATAATTAAATTGAACGTTTCCGATTTGCTGCTAAAGAGTAGCGATATTTTATTATGACTTTGCAATTGACACAAGGGCCAAATGCAAGGAATAATATAGTTTACACCAAAACATAATTTTTAAAAGTTTTCTAATGCCAGATAAAAAGTTTAATAAAAAAGTTGTATTAGTAGTAATGGATGGTTGGGGTTTAGCAAAGCCCGATAAGTTTAACGCAATTGACAATGCAAAGACACCAAATTTCGATTCTTTGGTAAAGCAATATCCAAATACAAGATTAAAATCTGATGGTCTATCTGTAGGACTTCCCGAGGGACAATTTGGTACTTCAGAAGTAAACCACATGACTATAGGGGCAGGAAGAGTTATTTTCCAAGATTTACCCAAAATTAATAAGGCAATTGAAACAGGAGAATTCTTTACAAATTCTTCACTACAGAAATCAATTGATCATGCAAACCAGAATAAATCTAATATTCATTTAATAGGAATTCTAAGTGATGGAGGAATCCATTCAACTACAGAACATGTTTTCTCTCTTTTAGAAATGTTAAGCAAACAAGAGTTTAAACAAAAGGTATTTATACATGCATTTACAGATGGAAGAGATACACCACCTAAATCCGCAGAAAGATATTTTCAAAAATTAGACAAAGCTATAGAAAAATATTCAAATGTAGATATAAAAGTTGCTACTGTTCAAGGAAGATTCTATTTAGATAGAGACAGAGATTGGGCAAAAACTGAAAAAGCATTTGAACTTATAGCGAAAGGAAAAGGACAAAAGTACAAGAGCTGGGAAACAGTTCTAAACTGGGAATATAACAAAAACGTTACAGACGAATTTGTAGATAATTATGTAATAGAAGAAGGAGCTACTATTAAACAAGATGATAGCGTTATTTTCTTTCACTATAGAACTGATAGACTTTATCAAATAGTAAAAAGATTGGTACAAGAAGAAATTCCTAATCTAAATATAACTACATTTATTAGTGTTAGTGAAGAATTCGATACCATCAACTTGGCTTTTCCAAGAGATAAAATTACAGATACATTAGCAGAAGTAATTTCTAATGCTGGACTTGGACAATTCCATGTTACAGAAACAGAGAAGTATCCTCATTTAACATTCTTTTTAAATGGCGAAAAAGAAAAGGAATTACCACATGAAGACTGGAAAATGATTCAATCAAATAGATATGTAAAGCCGTACTATAATTTTGAACCATCTATGAGAAACTATGATATTACACAAGATATTGTAGATGCAATTAAATCGGATAAATATGGATTTATTATTGCAAACTTAAGTAGTCCCGATATGGTAGGTCATACAGGAAATTACGAAGCAGCAATTATTTCTGCAGAATCAATAGATTATTGCTTAGGAAAAATTCACGAAACAATTAAAGAAAATCCTGACTATGTATTAATGGTAACAGCCGATCATGGAAACTCGGATATGATGTGGGATTACGAAAATAATCAACCTCATACTCAGCACACAACATCACCTGTTCCATTTATCTTAGTATCAGATATTAAATGCAAGTTAGATAAAAGAGAAAGTTTAGAAGATATAGCACCTACAATCTTAGACCTTATGGGTCTTGAGAAACCAGGTGTTATGACAGGGACAAGCTTAGTAATACCAGAATAGTATATTACCACCTAAATTACTCTTTTAGCATTCTGCATTTGTCAGAGTGGCACTAAAAGTAGAGTGGCAGTTAATCAAGTTACTAGTTTCTAGTTATTGGTTGCTGGTGGAATGAGGAGTTCTTTATTTAAGACTAAATTTCTATTTCCATTACAATCGAAATCCTATACAATAATATAGTTTAAAGCATTTTATGAGATCGAATCCGAAAAGAATAGTATTAATTTTCATGTTACTGGCATTTGTCCTAGTAACTATTCTTACTACTTATGTAATTCAAAGAAATCAAAGTCCTCAAGATGCAGAAGCACTTTATGGAGGAAGAACAGAGACAGGATACCCTTCAGCTGGTTTTTTATTAATTGAAACTAGTGCTGGTGGTGTAAAACTTTGTGGATATTCCGTAATAAGTTCTAGAGTCGCAATTACAGCTTCACACTGTGTAGACGATGCAAAAAATATTTACCTTGGTCGAGGTCAATTTACACAAGATTCCGCAAATTTATTAAAAGTAGATAAAGCAATACAGAAAGCTGGTTGGGTAGATAATAAAGCAAGATCTAGCGACTTTGCAGTACTTAACTTTTCAGATACAAAAGGATATTTCTCTAGTTTTGGAGAAGTCGCATCCGTTGTAGATGGATGTAAATATAGAGTAGTAGGGTATGGAAGAACAGAAAATGCTGATGATTCTCAAAATCCACCAAGAAAATCTACAGCATTATGCGCAAATTCAATTACAACAGACACATTCTTAGTACAAGGAAACAATTCAGGAATTTGTTTTGGTGACAGCGGAAGTCCTGTTTACTTTGATGGTACAAATAGAATAGTTGGAGTAATTACTTCTATCTTAAAACAAACAACAGATACAAGTGATAATCCATGTAGTTTTGAAAATGTTGCTGTTGTTGTAAGAGCAGATGCAAACAAATCAATGATAGAAGACAGTTTAACTGCTATAGATCAAAATACACAAGAATTAACAGTTATTGATGGAACAACAGTGGAAATTGTATCCGATACATTATTATCTAGAATTGGATTATCCAGACTAGAGAACTTAACAGAAGACGATAAATTAAAGGTTTCAATATTAGGAATAATTTTACTAATGGTTTTTATTATCTTAGCTTTAGTAAAACTTTTAAGATCTCCAAGTAAGCAAAATTACGTAGAAATATAATCAAAAGCACGAATACCGAAAGAATCTCAAAATCTAAAATTAAATCCCGCTGATGCGGGATTCTTTTTTATTTCTTCATTCGAATTTCGTGTTTAGTTTATGTATTCTATTGCTCTTCCTAATGCATACTCAAATGAATTTCTTACTATCTCATTGTATGTTGGATGAGCATGTATTGTATTTGCAACATCTTCAATATTTACTTTATTTTGAATAATGTTTGCATATCCTTGAATAATCTCACCAGCTAAATCTCCTATCATTTCTGCTGCAATTAAATGTTTTGTATCTTCTTTTATCCAAAGTTTTACAAAACCTGTATTATGTTCTTCAATATTCGCTCTTAAGTTTGCAGAGAATGGAAATTTAACAATCTTTATTCCATTTAAATCTTCTGGAACTTTTCCAACTGTTGCAACTTCTGGAAGTGTATAAACAACTGCAGGAATTACATCGTAATTCATTTCTCTGCTTGCTCCCATAATATTTTCTGCAGCGATAATACCTTGTTGTATAGCAACATGAGCAAGAATGCTTAATCCGGTTGCGTCTCCAATTGCATAGATGTTTTGTATTTTAGTTTTCATAAAATTATCAACAGTAATTCCTTTTGGAGTAAATTCAATTCCTAATTTTTCTAACATTGGATTATTAATAATTGCTTTTCTTCCAATTGCGATTAAGTTCATTGGAGAATCTAAAACTTTACTTTCACCAGTTGCAGCTACTTCAAGAGTTAACTTTCCGTTTGTAATATCCATAACTTTGTGTCCAGTTAGAATTTCAATACCTTGCTCTTTTAAATC
>JBDSRX010000081.1:0-13991 GCA_039929105.1 Candidatus Dojkabacteria bacterium | reverse complement strand
TATCATTTCTTTTCTTTCATCTCTATCCATTAAAGCACCACCCTTGTTTCCACCACCAAGAGATGCACCCATTGTTTTTGGAGCAGGAAATGAACCTCCCATTCCACCTAAAGTAGAAGGCATTTTGGGCATTGGAAATAGAGGAGCTTTTGGCTCAGAGGGTGTTACTTCTGTTGCAGATTGTTCTGCAGGTTTTGTCTTATCGTTTTTAGCAAAATCACTCATTGAATCTGCTATTAGTTTTGCTAAATCATCAAGTTTTGCATCATCTTTTAAGATGGCAATATCATTAGGCTCATCTATAAAAAGAAATTCAATGGCAACTCCTGTGGGATTAATTTGATTTAATATTAGTAAACTTCCAAGTTCGTGATCGAATTCACTCTTAGAACCTTGATTTTGGTAACCAGTAGCTTTACAAACTTCTTCGGAGACTTTAGTAGCAAGCTTTTGTGATCTATTGTCTGGACCTGCTGAACCTTTAAACCAGCCTTCAATACCTCTTTTACCACCATCGTTAATATGGATTTCTAAGAAAAGATCACCTTGTGCTTCTGTATAACCAGTATCGTTAATCCAATCAATTCTTTGTAGTAGAGGAAGGTCTAAAGGTACAGCCTTGAATTCTACACCTGTTTTTTCCAAGTGTGGAATTACTTTCTTTAGAATTTTTCGTGTTAAATCTGCTTCTCTTAGATCTCCGTTAATTGCACCAGGACTTTCTAAAGTATGAGCTGCAGAAACTAGAATTCGGGCCATATTATGTCATTTATATATGACACATTATAGCACAGAGTAAGGGGTTTGAGGCTTCCCTATGTTATAATTTCTGTAATGAGCTACTTCGGATCAAACTACGAAAACAGAGCGCTTCCTTTGCAAGAGAAAGCAAATAAATTAGTTCCAAGTTTTGAGAACGCACCCAGCCAAGAACAATTAACTAAGCAGGGTTTAATTCCATTAGAAAAAATAGGTGAACTTTCAGAAATCCTAGAGAATATTGCTATTAAAACAGGCATACCTAGAGCAGATTTCAATCTTGTAAAGAGTAGACTCTTTTTAAATCCAACCCTTGCAATAACAGACCCACACCAATTAGGTGGTTTTCACACAGAGCATAAGTATATTCAATTTAATCCTTACGTTTTAGAAGATCCTAATGCAGAGTTCTTAATTGCACATGTATTTTTCCATGAATACCAACATATGATTGGCTTTGATGACGAAGCAATTGTAGAAATGATGACAATTAAAAAGATGATGGAGGCTTATGGAAGAGTAGGAATTCAATCTGGCTATGTAAATATTGTAGAAGAGCTTCAAGGATTAATTGGAGAAAAATCTTACGACGAGTTATACGATCTGATGAATAGAAGTAATTCTGAAAGATTAGATACCTTCTTGAAAGAAATGATAATGAAATCAGTCTTTGATAGTTACTTTCCTGGACTGCTAGAAAATATAAAAGTTTCAGAAATAATGTTATCTGCTCAGCGAAAATGGAAGTATCTTTTAGAGTTATTTCCAAGATTAGTAAACCAGGTTAGTGGAAAAGATTATTTCGAAAAAGCAACAATGAGCTGGTTTGAATATAATAAAACAGGCATTGAAGATGCAATCGCAGAAGAACTTTTGTTTAATCAAGAAAGAAGTCTTCAATTAATAAACAAAATTATAAATAAAGGACCAGATTATATAAATGACTTTATTGCTGATCCTGAATATCAGTATATTTTTGAATATGCTGAAAGGAATTTATTAAATTTTTCTCAAATCTTGCTTTCTTCTTTTATGCAGGCAGAGAATCAGCGAGAAATGTAAAAAGGCCGGAGTTTGCAGTAATGTCAGCAAATAGAGAAGGCCGTGCTACAGCCTAGTAAAAACACCCTGTCGCTTCGCGCCACCCCTCTTATTAAGAGGGGAAGTGAACGTAGTGAACAGGGGTGTTTTTTAATCAGGGCAACTCTGTTGAGTTTATTCTTAGCAATAACGTCATATTTATTATGTCATTCCTGCGAAAGCAGGAATCTGGCTTTAGCGTTTATTCTGAATAACGCTTCGCTAGATCCCGGATCAAGTCCGGGATGACACAGAGTGAGCAACTTTTCAAGGCATTGATTTCTGGCAATGGCATTAGGTGGGCTAAAGCCAAGCAAAATCTAAGAGCTCACAAGTTCGCTTAAGATTTAAGGCTGTAGCCGCTTTGCGGTCTGATTACAGAAGTTCCTTAATGATCTTATCTAGCTCTTCGTCGTTTTGGAAAGGAATAACAATCTTTCCTCCTTTTTGAGATCTAGAAAGGCTTACAGTACTTCCAAATTTAGATTTTAGGTTAGTTTCTAGTTCTGTAGTCTTATCGTCTACTATTCGCATATCCTTTCTCTGTTTTAGTTTCTTTCCTTTGTTTAATCTTCTTACTAATTCTTCTACAGCTCTTACAGATAAATGATCTCTAATTGTAACTTTGTATGCTGCAATCATTGCCTCATTTGAGTTTAAACCGAGTAGAGCTCTTGCATGTCCTTCTGAAATTTTCTCTTCTAAAAGAGCTTTTTTAATTTCTTCTGGTAAAGCTAAAAGTCTTATCTTGTTTGCAATCGCTGGTCTAGATAAACCTATTCTTTTAGAAATAGTTTCGTGAGACATATTGAAAGCCTTTACAAGCTGTTCAAATGCTAATGCTTCTTCCAATGGGTTCAAGTCTTGTCTTTGTACGTTTTCTACAATCGCTATCTCAAGCATTTCTTGAGGAGAGGATTCTTTTACAACTACAGGAACTGTTTCCATTCCAGCTAATTTTGAAGATCTCCATCTTCTTTCTCCAGCTATAAGCTCGTATCTTCCATTATTTTTTGTAACTAGTAGAGGTTCGATAACTCCATGCTCTCTAATAGAATCTGCAAGTTCTAGTAATGATTCGGGCTTAATTTCAATTCTTGGTTGGTAAGGATTTGGAACAATTAAATCAATTGGCAAATTAGGAATAAATCCCTGAGATAACTCTGGTAGAGCTTGTTGACTTATTAATGCGGATAAACCTTTGCCTAGTCCGGAGCTTTTTTTACTATTCATATATTAAAATTTTCAATACTAAATTTTCAATTTCCATTCTCTTATTACTGTTTGTGAATTTAGAAATTGAAAATTGTAAATTCATATCTATCTTTCCATAAATTCGAAAGATTATCAACCAACTTTTGAAAGGTTTGGTCGAACTAAGCCATCCTTTGGAAATCTCTTGATTACTTCTTTGGCAAGGCCTTCGTATGCAGTTGCTCCTAAAGAGGTAGGGGCGTATTCGTAGATTGAAAGACCGTTGGAAGGTGCTTCTGAAAGTTTAATATTCCTTGGTACAACAGATTTAAATACCTTTTCACCAAAAAAGTTCTGAGTTTCTTTAGCTACATCTTTACTTAAGTTTGTTCTGTTGTCGTACATTGTTAAAATAACTCCTCCTACATCCATAGTGGAGTTAAGATTATTCTTTATGAGTTTAATTGTGTTTATAAGCTGTCCTAGACCTTCGAGAGCGTAGTACTCAGACTGAACAGGAATAAGTACGTTATGGGCTGCTACAAGTCCATTTATAGTTAACAATCCTAGTGAAGGAGGGCAGTCTATTACAACAAAATCATAGTTCTTTGAAACTTTTTCAATTGCTCTTTTTAGAATGCTTTCTCTAGAAAGAGATCCAACTAATTCAACTTCTGCTCCTGCGAGTTCGATAGTGCAGGGAATAATGTCTAGTCCTGGAATTCTTGTATGTATTACAGCGTTCTCTGCAGGCTCTTTGTTTACTAAAACATCGTAAATTGTTTTAGGTTCGTTGTTTGTAATACCTTCTTCTGCTTGCATTTGGCTTTTTACCCCAAGCCCAGATGTAAGGTTTGATTGTGGGTCTATATCAATCAATAAAACTTTTTGTTTTAGAACAGCAAGATAAACTCCTAAGTTAAGTACTGTAGTAGTTTTTCCGACTCCTCCTTTTTGATTAGTTACTGCAAAGATCATACAAATTACAAATGACAATTTACGAATTACGAATAGAATAAATAGTTATGTTTCTAGATTATTCTTAATTCGTCACTCGTAATTTTTAATTAAACTTTATTTCGCCTTGTTTTACTATACCAAATTTACTTATTGGCCAGTACCTTAATATAACTTTACCTTTAAGCCAATCTCGATTAATAAATCCAATATCTAAAAATCTAGAATCGTGGCTATTATTTCTATTATCTCCAAGCACAAAGTATTTTCCTGCTGGAACTTCTCTTGGTTCTGCACCTTCTTCTATAAAGTTACCACCACGAGTGAAAGTAGAGGGCTGTAAATATGCTTCATCTGTTTTCTTATCGTTAATATAAACATACCCTTCTTTAATTGATACTTTATCTCCAGGAATTGCGATCACTCTTTTAATAAAATCGTCTAGACCTGGTTTTTGAAATACAATAACATCACCTCTTTGGTAATCTAAGCCAGAAGTCTTACCAATATCACTTTGACCTAACCATTCGGAAAGTTTGTTAGTTAAGATAATTTCACCATTTTTAAATGTAGGCTCCATTGACTCTCCATCAATTTGATTAGGAGTAGCAATAAAAACATACACTGCTATACAAATAGCGATGGCAATAACCACACTTTGTAGAAAATCTGCAAAGAAGGCCGGGATTGAAATTCCCTTAAGAATATCTCTTAGTTTTTGTCTAACATTCTCAAGCATTTTCTAGTTTTAGGAAGAGTATATTCTCCTCGATCTTTGCTTCTGTTGGTGTTTCCAATCCTTCTTTAAACTCTAAAGAAACGGTATTTGTAGCCTCAAAGATAGAGTCCTTATTCTTTTCTATAATATCTTTTAATTCACTATTTTCAGTATAATATAGAATCTTTACTTTATCACCCATTTCGAAATTTAAAGATTTTCTTGTTGCTTGTATTTGTCGAGATATTTCTCTTAACATTCCTTTTTCCTTTAGCTCTGGCGTTATTTCTAAATCTAAACCAACCTTTACTTTTAAACCATCATCTTCAGAAACTTTTAGAGTAGAGCTAGATTGCATCTTGATTGTATCCTCAACAGATAGAACATTTAATTCTTTTTGTAATAATGTTCTCATCCAGTCCGAAACAATAGCAACTTTATCGTTATCTGTTTGAATTACTAATTTTGTTAATGGTTGTCTAACTTTTAATCCATTAGAAACTCTTAACTCGTGTCCCATTTCAGTTATCTTTCTAGCAAAGTCCATTTCGTATTCTAGTGCTCCATAGCTTTCTGCAAAAGGTTTGTCGTATTCTGGAAAGTCATTTAGATGTATAGACTCCGGTAGAGTATCTATTTCACTTACAACTAATTCTCTGTAGATATACTCAGATATAAATGGTGCTAATGGTGAAAGCAACTTTAGAGCCTCTACAAATACATAGTAAAGAGTATTAATTGCAGATGGATCTCCTTCTGCAAACCTTTCTCTATTAGATCTTATGTACCACTTTGATATATGGTCAAACAAATCTCTAATTGCTTTCGTAGCTCTTTGTATTTCGTATGTATCTAGAGATTCTGTAACTTCTTTTATTGCTTGTTGTAATTTTAATATTATCCAAGCATCTAAACTATTAGTCATATTATCGAATGGTATATGATCCCATGGGTGCGTATCTGCAGTAACATTTCTTTTGTTATAGGCTAATTGCTCAGTTGGATGCCATTCGTGAATATTTGAATATGTTGTTAGGTATGAAAATATATTCCAGATTGGAAGTACAAAATCTTGAGTTAAGATTTTTAATGTCTTAGGTGTAATTGTTGTATCTTCTCCTGCGCAAATTGGAGTAGAGAAGAAGTTTAATCTAATTGCATCTGCTCCGAATTCTTCAATCATTGAATCTGGTGCAGTGTAATTACCTTTACTCTTACTTAATTTTACTCCTTTATCATCTAGAACAAATCCACTCATAACAACGTTCTCGAATGCTGGTTTGTTAAATAGAGCAGTTGAAATTGCATGTAGGGAATAGAACCAACCTCTTGTTTGGTCTACACTTTCTGCAATATATTGTGCAGGATACTTTTGGAATAATTTATCTTCATTCTCAAATGGATAGTGCAATCTCGCATATGGCATTGCTCCAGAGTCGTACCAAACATCTATTACGTCTGGGATTCTTACATAGTTTTCTCCTTCGAATTCAAAATTAAAATCATCAATATATGGTCTATGTGGATCATCTACTTTCTTTCCTGTGTATTTTTCTACATCTGCAAAAGATCCCATCATTATTAATTTACCTGTTTCGCTCTTCCAGATTGGTAGAGGAGTTCCCCAGTATCTTGTTCTAGATATTCCCCAGTCCTTAATTTCTGCTAACCAGTTTCCAAATCTTCCTTCTTTAACATGCTTTGGCATCCAGTTTATTTTGTTGTTGTTTTCAACAAGCTCTTTTCTTAAAGTACTCATAGCTATATACCAAGACTTGATAGGCTTGTATATCAATGGTGTATTGGTTCTCCAGCACATTGGCATATCGTGTTCGTACTCACTGTGGTCAAAAAGTACTCCTTTTGTAGTAAGATCTTGTACAATCATTGGGTTTGCTTGTTTGTAAAACTTTCCCGCGTATTCTGGGATAGCATCTGTAAAGTCTCCTTGATCGTTTAAATAGTCAAAGCTTTCTATTCCAACCTTTATAAATATATCGTTATCTTCAGCTCCATATGGTGCTAAGTGAACTATTCCAGTTCCAGATTCTGTTGTTACATGTCCTCCTTCATATATTTGGTGAACTCCTTTTCTTCCTTTGTAATAATCGAATGGTGGTTTATATTCTTTTCCTATAAGATCCGCAACAGCAATAGGTCCAACAACTTCATGAGTTTTATCTTTAAATACAGATTCCACTAAATCTTTAGCCACAACATATGTTTTATCAACTCCTTCCACTTTTACTTTTACATAATCTATTTTTGCTCCAACAGCTAAGCCTAAGTTTCCAGGCATAGTCCACGGAGTAGTAGTCCAAGCTAAAAGAACTGTCTTTTCATCTTCAACAAGAGGAAATTCTACAGTTATAGCTGGATCAACTATTTTTTTGTAACCACCTAATGCAACTTCTGCATTAGATAGGGTAGTACCAGCTCTAGTTGAGTAAGGAACAACTTTAAATCCTTCGTAAAGTAATCCTTTGTCGTAAATTTGTTTTAAAGAAGACCAAACACTCTCTATGTATTGAGAGTCCATTGTAAAGTACTCTTCGTCTGTATTTGTAAGTCTACCCATCTTTTCTTCAAGCTCAACAATCTTGTCTTTAAACTCTAAAACAGATTCTCTACAAAGCTGATTAAATTTAGCAATTCCAAATTTTTCAATATCTTTCTTTTCTTTAAATCCTAACTTCTTTTCTATTTCATATTCAACTGGAATACCTTGGCAGTCCCAACCTAAACTTCTATCTACTTTGTAACCTTTCATTGTCCAGTACCTTGGAATTATGTCTTTCATCGCGAAAGTAAGCATATGTCCGTGGTGGGGCATGCCGTTAGCTGTAATTGGTCCGTCGTAGAATGTTCTTTGTTTATCGTCAGGTCTGTTTTGAATGGATTTGTTTAGAATGTCATTTTCTTTCCAGAACTTTAGAATGTCTTTCTCAAGATCGTAAAACTTTTGCTTGGGGTTTGGTTTGTTGTACATATGAATTTTTAATCAGATAAATTCAAAATGATTTTACCTTTATTTGTCTGGTAGGGCAAGGAAAATCACGCTATAATTACAGTAATATAATCATTTTCAAAATTATGGATAAAATTAAAACAATTTTTATAGGATCTGGAGAATTCGCTGTACCAGTTTTGGAGAAGCTTCTTAAAGTAGACTTTATTGATTTAGGTGCAGTTGTTACACAGCCAGATAAACCTGTGGGGAGGAAGCAAATACTAACACCAACTCCAGTAGGAGAATATGTTTCTCAAATTGAAAATTTAAAATTAAAAATTTTAAAACCGAATAAGATTAGAGAGATTTCTGACGAGTTATTAGAAGAACATCAACCAGACCTCATTATCGTTGCGTCTTACGGACAAATGATTCCTAGTAATATGCTTCAATTTCCAAGATATGGATGTTTGAATTTGCACGGATCATTACTACCATTATTAAGAGGAGCAGTTCCTGTGCAGATGTCAATTCTACAAGGTTTTAAAGAAACCGGAGTAACGCTTCAACTAATGGCAGAAAAATTAGACGAAGGAGATATGGTTGCATTACATAAAATAGCAATTGGAGGTAAAGATAATTCCGAAGATTTAATGAAAAAGCTTGCAAATCTCGCAGCAGCAACAATTGAGAAAGATGTAAAAGATTGGATTGAGAGAAGAGAAGCGCCAATCGTTCAAGATAAATCGTTGGCAACATATTGTAGTAAAGAAGATCTATCTAAAGAAAAAGCAGAAATTAAATTTAATACAGATATTCTGCAAGCAGAGAGAATGATAAGAGCATTTTATCCATGGCCAATTGCATGGTTTCGTTTACCTGATGGTAAAACTCTAAAGATATACAAAGCTAGATACGATGAGCTTTTAAGTAAGAATGTTGGAGATTTTCACAAATTAAACAAACACGATGGCTTCCCATTTATAATGCGAGCAGGTAAAAATCTTTATCTTGTATTGCAAAATGGTGTTTTGGATTTAACAGAAATTCAATTAGAAGGAAAACAAAAGAGAGGTGCTGCTGAATATTTCTTTTTAGCTAATTAAAGTGAGTGAAGTTCTTTCAATTCGAAATCAAGCACACTTAGAAAACTATCCTGGCTTCATAAAAATTAGAGAGGCAGTGGTTTATGCTTTCGATGTCATTGCAGAGTTTGATGAAGAAGGTCAAAATAAAGTATATTTTAGAGCCAAAGAAATAATAGAAACACTTGCCGATAAAAAAACTTATCATAAAGTTTTAGATTTACTAATTAACGAAAGATTTAGTATTAGAGACCTTAACATTCTTCTAAAAGCTAACTCAATTTTTAATTTGAAAGATGAAGAGGAAGTCGAAATGGCTATAGAGATATTAACTTTGCACATGAGTGTCTCCAGCTATTGCGAAGAGGTATCTATACTAATTAAGCAATATTTGAAAGCTTCAGATGGTTTCTCTGGTGATGTATATATAATAAAATCTGAAGGAGATACAAGATATTTTTCTGTCCATAATGCAAATATTATCCAAGTGGACGGTCATTTCTATTATTTATCCCCAGCAAATATTTTTAATATGGATTTAAAACTTCCAACATTAAGAAAGCTACCTTTCAGTAGAGCAGTGAATGTTTTACATGCAGAATCTTATAGTGAACTTATAAATCTAGTTAAAGAATTAGAAGGAGGTGAATGGCCAAGTTATCTTCAACTAATCTTTGATAACGAGGCACTTAGAAAGTTAGGCTAAAAATACTCCTCATCTGCTAAAATTTGTATATGTCTAAACTTTACGCATTGGTTGACTGTAATAACTTCTACGCTTCTTGCGAAAGAGTTTTCAACCCAAAATTAAATGGAAAACCAGTTGTAATTTTATCCAATAACGATGGATGTATTATTGCGCGTTCTAACGAAGCCAAAGCGTTAGGAGTCCCAATGGGAGCACCAATACATATGTGGCAACATCTTATAGATCGTTATAATATGTACGTTTTCTCTTCTAATTTTACTCTCTATGGAGATTTATCACATAGGGTAATGACTATTCTTAAAGAATATTCACCAGATGTAGAAGTCTATTCCATAGATGAAGCTTTCTTAAACTTAGAGTTTGTTAAAACGGACGACCCGGTAGAATTTTGTAAAAAGATAGTTAAACGAATCCAAAAAGAAGTAGGGTTGCCAACATCCATTGGTATTGCGAATACTAAGACTCTATCAAAGCTTGGGAATAAGATTGCAAAAAAGAACTATATTGCTACTCAAGGAGCTTTTTGGGTGCATAGCGAACTAGAGAATAAAGAACTGTTTTCGAAAATAGATATTGGGGATATTTGGGGAATTGGGTTTAGAAATGCTGCAAGACTAAATAATATAGGAGTTTATAGTGTGTACGATTTTAAGAAAATGGATAGGATTATGGCTAAAGCAAAGCTTGGTGTAACTGGAGAAAGAACTCATTTAGAAATTAATGGAACTTCATGCGTGGAGATGGATCATCATACTGTTAGAAAGAGCATAATAAGCTCAAGATCCTTCAGTCGTGGAGTAGATAAGGTAGAAGAGTTGGAGGAAGCAGTTTCTACATTCATGTCTATTGCAGGTGAGAAGCTACGAGGACAAGGTTCTCTGGCTGGATACGTAGGAGTAAGTATTCGTTCTGCAAAGGATGTTGTGGATGGTAAATACATGTTCGATTTTTATGGAACTGCTTTAGATGCACCTTCAGACTATACGCCAACCCTTATTAAAGCAGCAAAGAGAGCACTCAAGCATATCTACGATCCGCAATTTAAATATAAGAAAGCTGGTGTACTTCTAACTGGAATTATTCCAAACGTAGGTTACGCTCAAATGACTCTAGATAATAAACAGAATGAAGAAGAAAGACCAGGACTCATGAAGGCACTAGATGATGTAAATAATGAGTGGGGTAGAGAGGTAGTTAAGATTGCAGCAACTGGTGTAAAGCAAAGTTGGCGAGGTCGGAAAAACAAGGTGAGTAGTCGTTTCACGACTGAGTGGCACGAATTGTTAGATATTAAAATTTAAGAATGAAGGACTTAGAAGATAATGGACCAGATTTCAGATCTAATGTTCAAAGAGAAAGGGATAATCTAAAAGTTACATCGTCGACAGACGGTTTTGAAGAAACTATAAAGTTTTTTACAACAGGAGGAGGTAAGGATATCCCAGTATATGAAAAGATTCCTTATGAAATTAGAAAAAGAATTGAGAAGATTAGAAATGGAGAAGATCCAAATGACGATGGGGAGGAACATAGTATTCTTGATGACTTCTTAGAGTCTTAAAAACTCCCCCTGAAGGACTCGAACCTTCAACACTTCGATTAATCCGCCTAGGCGGACTCTACCATTATGTTATTTATAAATTCTCTACCTTTACCTGTTTTTAAAAATTTCTCTCTTTTTATTGCTTCTGATCTTGTAGTGAAACTTTCATAATGTATTAATGACCATGGACCTTTACCGCGAGTGTATCCTGAAGAAAATAGTCCTTCACCGTTATGTTGTTTGAGTCTTAGTTCTAGATTATGTGTTTGTCCAATGTAGAGTTTAGATGAGGAGAGTGATTTGAGAACGTAAACGTAATTCACATTAGTAATTCTTTAAATTAAAACTCCCCCTGAAGGACTCGAACCTTCAACACTTCGATTAACAGTCGAATGCTCTACCATTGAGCTAAGGAGGAATGTAATTACGTAGCTATTAAATTGTCGGTTCTTGTCTATCTAAATTTCTCTATTGCTTCGATTAATCCGCCTAGGCGGACTCTACCATTGAGCTAAGGAGGAATGTGCTTACTTGACAACTTACGAGGTCCTTCAACAGCTACGCTGCTCAGGACAACAATAATCTAAACCTCGTTTCGTATCGAAACTCGCTAAGATTATTTGTTGATTATACCAATAGAACCCAAAATTTCAAGCCAATAGAGTAGTAATTCCTTGTAATAATTCTTCGTAAAATGCTATGCTTGTTTAGTATTTTCAATTCTTACACCCACTACAATGAAGCTAATCAGTAATTTAAGAGCAAAAGATTTAATGCTTCTTCTTATTTTGATAGTCTTTGCAGTGTTAGCAATAAGCATTTTCTCACCATATTTAAATATTATTGTTCTAGCACTTGTTTTGGTGCAACTTTTTCATCCTATATACGCTTACATTAAGAACCATACAAAAAGTAATGGTTTAGCAACAACACTATCAATAATATTGGTAATTGTTCTAATAGTTGTCCCAATTGCTTTAATAGTGTCTCTAACAATTAACGAGATTCAAAATGTTATAAGAACTACAAAAATACTGGATAATTTAGAAGGTTTACAAGCATTCAGAACTGGAATCGACCAAGCAGTAGCTTATATTAATAACTTAACATCTAACTTATCTAAACTAGAGTTACAAACAATTGTTGCTAATATTAATCAATCAGACTTCTTAGTAAATCAATTATTACCTGTACTTAGAGACTTAGTTTCTCTAGGAGGAGGATTATTATTCGCTACATTCTTATTAATTCTATGTTTAATCTACATGTTCCCAGCATACGAAAATCTTCCAAAGATTTTTGCTAGATTCTCACCATTAGATGCTAAATATGACGATTTAATCTACAGTAAATTCATTAATACATTAAAAGGATCTATTAACGGAAGCTTTATTGTAGCTATTGCTCAAGCAACAGCAGTAATTATACCTATGATTTTAATGGGAGTAGGTGCACCAGTATTGCTTTGGATAATAATGTTAATACTTTCTATTGTTCCTGTAGGATCTGGATTAGTATGGGCACCAATTGGAGTAGTTATGATAATTCAAGGTATTGTTAACCAAACACCTGGAAGTGTATTGGCTGGAATCTTCTTAATAGTTTACAGTGCAATAATAATTAACGTTGTAGACTCAGTTTTAAGACCTAGATTAATTAAAGGAGAAGTAAATATTCATCCTTTAATAACTATTTTAAGTGTAATCGGAGGAATCGGACTATTTGGATTCTTCGGAATTCTTTATGGACCTCTAATAGTTGTCATCTTCATGACATTGTTAGACATCTACAAAACAAACTACCTTGACCAGAAAGGAGAGGATGAGGCTTAAGAAGTTCTTCAAAACATCAGTTTTAGTAATACTCGTATCTCTAATCTCAGTTGGAGCTTACATGCTTTATTTCTATACAATTGGTGTTCCTAAAACTCAAGCTAGAACCTACTATAATCAGGCTATGTCAGCTCTAAAGGAAGGGGAGAGAAATCATGCTATAGAAGATCTTCAAAGGGCTTTAACCTTCTGGCACGAGCCATATATCCAAGAAAAACTTAACGAAGTTCAAGATTAATGACTTTACAGGCCAAATCTTAAACGAGCTTGCGAGTTTTTAGATTTTGCTTGGCTTTAGCCCACCTGTAACACTATCATAGCAGTCAAACCTATTCAGAGTTACATTACTCATTGGAGGGGCAGTTTGTCCATAATGACGAAGCACGAAATTCGAAGCCCAAAGATGTCACAATTTTGGATTTCTTTATTACGAAGTAACAAGCTCTGCTTATTCGTGCTTTGCTATAGTTTGTGAATTACAGATGTTACTACTCCCCAAATAGAGAAGGTATCTTCTTCAGTAATAACGATTGGTTTGTAATTAGAATTCTCTGGCATTAAAATCACTCTTCCTTTATTCATTTTGAGACGTTTTATAGTTAACTCCCCATTTATCACAGCAACTACAATGTTGTCGTTGTGGCCGTCTAAGGCTCGATCTACGACTAAAATATCCCCAGAGTGAATCCCAGCTCCAAGCATAGAATCTCCAGACACTCTCACAAAGAAAGTAGCAACAGGATGCTTAACTAAAAACTCGTTTAGATCTAGCTTCTTATCAATAAAGTCATCTGCAGGAGAAGGGAAGCCTGCTTTGACAGATTCTAAATAAATAGGTAAAGCAATCCCTTTTGTATTGTCGATAGGGTGTATTGACGTTATTTTCATAGTTTAATTATAGCAGTAAATCTAATTTAAGCTGCTTAGTTTCCGTAAACTGTTGACATACATGTTTTTTATAATTAGAATGGATTAACAATATTTTTAGTCGCATTTTTATGGCAACAATGGTTGAAACTCAGAAACTTGGGGATATAGATGTATTTGTAGTAGGAGAAACTAGAATAGTAAACCATTCTGAAGCCGCAGCTCGAGCGTTAGCATCCGAAGCAGAAACTAGTGAGTCAAAAATAGTACCTGGAGAAGCAAATATGGTTGCTAAGG
>JBDSRX010000080.1:0-14533 GCA_039929105.1 Candidatus Dojkabacteria bacterium | reverse complement strand
TAAATCTTTTTCAATCTCTGCAGAAATATCTGGGTCCATCATAGATACACATCTATCTAGTAACTCAATAATTCTTACCTTTGTACCAAAATGTGAAAATAGAGCAGAGAATTCTAATCCAATAATTCCTCCACCTACAATTGTTAATTCTTTTGGAAGATCTTTAATCCAGATTAATTTATTACTGTTTACAATACTTTCGTCGGCTTTGTTTAAGAATCCTGGAACTAACGGTTCAGAACCAGTAGCTAGAATTATTGTTTCAGCTTCTAAAATAGTTTCTTCAGTAATTGATGTGCGATCCTTATAAGGACTTTCGCCATTTGCTTGAGTCAAGTGTGCATAAGGATTTATATAAGGAGAAATTTTTACATGGTTTGCATCAACAACTTCTCCAGAACCTTGAATAACGTCTACATTCCAATGGTCGAGTAAATGTCTAATCTCTTCTCTGGACTTTTTCATTACTGCATCTCTTCTTTCTGCAATTTTTTGAAAGTCTACTACAGGTTCTCCAACATTAACTCCGTAATGAGCGGAGTCTTTTGCATACTTAGCGTATTTCGCAGATGTAATCATTGCCTTGCTCGGTGTGCAACCCCAGTTAGTACAAATACCTCCAACTAAATCTCTTTCAATAATAGCCACCTTAGCTCCTAATTGAGCCAATCTAATAGCTGCTGTATAACCTCCTGGTCCTGAACCAATAACAATAGTTTTATATTGCATAAATTTAACTTTAACAAATGAATTAGTTTGCGCTTTTAATGTTTGCTTTTACAGTTTCAACAGAATGTTCAAAAGCTTTCCTTTCCATTTCGTTTAATGGAACTTCTCCTACAATCTTGAAACCATTTGAGTTAAGCATTACTGGAACTCCAATAGAAACATCTCTAACTCCATATTCTCCATTAAGCATTACACTTAAAGGATATATTTTATTTTCATTTCTTATAATAGATTTGCAAATAGATGCAACTGCATTTCCTATTCCGTAATATGTAGCTTTTTTACCTTTAATAATTTCGTATGCTGTATTTCTTACTTTCTCTGCTATGTCAGTATAATACTGAGTGTTTAATTTAACAAACGACTCTAAAGGCATATTTGCAATATTTCCAGAACTTAAAACAGGGAAAGAAGTATCCCCATGTTCTCCCATAATATATGCGTGCACATTGTTAGCATTTACATTAGCTTCTTTTGCAATTGCTCCCTTTACTCTAGAAGTATCTAAAATTGTTCCACTTCCAAAAACTTGGCTTGCTGGTAATCCAGATTCTTTTACAGCAATGTAAGCTAAAACATCCACAGGGTTTGTAACCATACAAATGTAAACATCTTTTTTAGTAGCTTTTATTTTAGAAATTACATCTCTAATTATTTTTGCATTAATTCCCAAAAGTTCTGTTCTAGTTTGACCTTCTTTCTGTGCAGCTCCACAAGTAATTACAACGATATCACCATCATTAATATCTTTATATTCTGCATATTTAATACTAACTCCATGTGTAAAGTTAGATGCATCTACCATGTCTAAAACTTGTGCCTTTGCCATTTCTTCAGCAATATCAAGCATGAGAATCTCGTAAGCAATTTCTTGGTTTAAAATAGAATAAGCTATTGAAGCACCAACATTTCCTGCCCCAATAACTACAACACGGCCTGATGGATTTGACATATCTTAATTAATAAAAAGTTAAATTTTCTACTTATCTAAATAACTATAAACAATGGATGATAAATCTTTTAGGTTTTGTTTACCACTATCCCAATCAATATCTTTATTCATAATTATTAATATATAGTTAGTATTCTTACCGTATACAATAGCAGAATCGCAGAAGTTTACATCTGCATCTGTCCACAAATTACCAATCTTATTTGCAAATTCAACATCGTTTGGTAAACCAAGTCCAATTCCCTCTCGATTCCACTCCAAAGCATTTTTCATTAAATCTATTAAATAGTCTCTGGATTCTGGTGTTACAGTATTTGCAGCATATAAATCTTCAAATAATTTACCTAAAGAATTAGCTGTTCCTATATGAGGGTTTAAGAATAATGGATTAACTCCTAATTCGTCAATTGTTCTGGGATTCACAACTTCATAAGATCCCCCCAAGAATGCATCCATGTGATACCAAGCAGTATTATTACTATCTTCAATAAGTCTCTCTAGATAAGTATGGATTGGAACTTCATTTCCATTTGGAAGTTTACCTAAATCGTCCTCGTCGTTAAATTTAAGGTTATCCTGGATTGGATATGTAGAATCCAAAGTATATTTACCTGCATCAATATCGCGCATTATTAATATGGCCATCGTCATTTTTGCCATACTAGCAGGTGGAAATACTGTAGCTCCATTTATATCTGTACTAACTCCTCGATTTAAATCTTTTACATAAATTCCATAATTATCTAGAAGTCCTTTTTTATTTAAGTAAGATTTTAGTTCTCCTTTCATAGATTCTAGATCTACTCCAGAGTTTTTTACTTTTACAGAATAGACAGTGGAAACATTATTTATCTTAAACTTTACAAAGTACTCTCCGTTATCTCCTTTCTGTGGATTAACTATTAAATTACCATTAGAAAATCTAATAAAAGAAGGAAGTCTAGACTCTGAAGTTAAAATAGCATCCGGAATTCCAAATGTTTTAGTTTCATTTATAAATACTTCTTCAGTAATAATATCTGTAATAGGAGCACTAACCATGTCTGGTGTTACTTCTAAATAAATTGAATTATTTAGGTTAACTCTTCTAACTAAATAAGTAACCAAACCTAAAGTTGTAACTAAAAAAGTTATTAAAAGAAGAATAACTAAGCAGCCACATCTTAGTTTATTCTTTTTAAAAGTCTCAAATATTTTCATTTATCTAATTTTTTTGCTTCTCTATATGTTTCTTCAATTGCCTCCCAGATCGATCTATCAAGCTCTAAATCGTTTTCATTTAACTTAGATTTAAACCAACTTGATTTAAGCATATCGTAAGATTGCTTTGCTTTAAACTTAGCACCATCTTTCATATCAGAAAGAGTATTTATTTCTAAAGTATTTAAATAGAATTTTATGGAGTCGAGCATTAGATTTCTTATAAACCAAACTGCCCATGGGGTTTTAGCTTCTCCTGATTTAATCATTTCAGTTATGCCTAGATAATTCTTGGCATGGTACATAGAGATGACTTTATTGTAATCAGGATTAGCACCAACCTCCTTAATTTTTAAATCTTCTCTTGAAGGTTCGTAAACTCCAAAATGGTCTGGTAATAACATTATGCTAATGTAATTTCTTTTGCTAAATAAACATCTTGAACTGCATTTAATAATTTAACTCCTTCTTCAAAAGGTTTTTGGAATGCTTTTCTTCCTAATATTAATCCAGAACCTCCTGCTCTCTTATTAATTACTGCTGTTTCAATAGCTTCAGTTAAATCATTTTCTCCAGAAGCTCCACCAGAATTGATTAATGGAATTTTTCCTAAGTAACAGTTTGCTACTTGGTATTTTGTTAAATCAATTGGATTATCTGTACTTAACTCAGAATACATTCTATCGTCTAGTTTACCGTAACTTGAGCTTCCAGAATTTAAAGCTTTAAATCCACCATTGTTTGTTGGAAGTTTTTGCTTAATAATATCTGCCTCAATAGTTACACCAATATGATTTGCTTGTCCTGTTAAGTCTGCAGAAGTATGGTAATCAACTCCATCAACTTTAAAAGAACCATTTCTTGTGTAGCACCAAAGAATTGTAAACATTCCTAATTCGTGAGCTTTTCTAAATGCAGCACTAACTTCTTGGATTTGTCTTGTGGAATCTTCAGATCCGAAGTAAATTGTTGCTCCAACTCCAGCAGCTCCCATATCGTAAGCTTGTTGAACATCCGCGAACATAACTTCATCAAATTTATTTGGGTAAGTTAATAATTCGTTATGATTTAATTTAACTACAAAAGGGATTTTATCAGCATATTTTTTACTTACTAATCCTAATGCTCCTAAAGTAGAAGTAACGCCAGAGTTTCCAGCTTCTACTGCTAATTTAACAATATTTTCTGGATCGAAGTACATTGGATTTTTAGCAAAAGATGCTCCTGCTGAATGCTCAATTCCCTGGTCGACTGGGAAAATTGAAAGATATCCAGTATTTGCTAATCTTCCAGCTCCAAAAAGTCTTTTTAGATTTGCTAAAACTTCCGGTTTTCTGTCAGAAAAAGCCATAACTTCATCAACCCAATTTGCATTAGGTGTATAAAACTTTTGTCCTGCAAAAGTTGGAGATTTGTAACTTAATAAAGCTTCTGCTTTATCTCCTAAAACTGATTGAATTTCTGCGAATGTCATAATTAATGTTTAAAAAGTTAAAATGTTTTAAAGTTGTAATGTTAACACTAACCTAGTTGAGTTTTTAAATAATTAATAAGAGCTTTAATTTTTGAACTTATAATTAATGATTCCTTTTTCAACGTATTATATTCTTCTTCTGTAATATAATCCAATTGTTCAGCAATATATAATTGACTTCTTACTTCACCTATCGAACCTTTTGATATAAGTAAATATCTGACAAATTCTTTATTATTATTTTTCTCAAAGCCTTCAGCAATATTTGAACTCACAGATACAACTGCACGTCTTATTTGATCTCGAAGACCAAAATCCCTATTGAATTTTTGCTTATTTGTAATATTATAAATCCTTACAGCAAGCGAAGCTGACGTTTTCCATATTTCCAATTCTTCAAAAGCTCTGATTTTCATAAAAACGTTTTAACGTTTTAACTCTGTAACATTATAACCCTTGAAATGGAGCAGTTAGCTCGTTTAATTTAGCTGAATGATCTTCTGCCTTAACGTATGCAGATGCTAATAATACACCTTCTGCACCTAATTCTAAAGACTTAGTAACATCTTCTCCTGTAGAAACTCCAGCGCCAACAAAAATCATTGTCTTTCCTTTTGTAGCTTCTATAAATCCTTTCACAGCGTCTAGTCTTGTTGTTACAGAAATTCCACTTCCTATTAAATCTTTTGGTTCGTAAGCGATTCCAAATGGAGAAGCCTCTAATAATTTTGTAGCTTCTTCAACATTTTCGCAACAAACAATTAATTTAATTCCCTTAGCTTGAATTGCTTTTATGTCTTCAACAATTGTATCACTCCAAACTCTATGTTCACTATGATTATATAGTGAGTAAGTAATTTTATGTGCTATTAAATTCTCTGGTGTAGTCCATCCTGTTGTGCTTCCTGGTGTTTTATTATCAATATGTTGGCTCATCATTTCCACTCCAGGAAATGCTTTTTTCGCAGCAGATAAATCTAATATTGAAGGGGCAACAATAACTTTATCTTTCATTGTTGAAGTTGAAACTGCATCAATTAACTTAACAACATTTTCGCCAGTAGCTTCTGCGTATGTTTTGAAATTAAGAATAACCATAAACAATAATTAAAAAAAATTAAAATTTTTGCGTGAACTAAAATATTCTTTTGAGGTCACGTCTCTAAGCTTAACACGCCTAGGCCATGTCGCCTAGATGCATGCTGAGTTTCAATTTGAAACGAAGCCTTGCAGATAGGTGTCTTAAGATAAGCCTATTGAGTGTAAATTTCCTTGAAAAGCGTTTCTAAAGAATGATAACAGATCTGTTGCGAAAAGTTGATTATCTCTGCTAAAATCGCGGATATGCCGATCACAAAACTTTATTCAAAATCGAGTGTTATAACTTCGTCAGCATTTATTCTTATGATGATCTTAATCTATGTCTATTCGCACTCACAATTGGATGGCAAACAGTTTGAATTACTAAGTTATTTTTTAAACTTTCAACAAAGAGATTATTATGAAGATTGTATAAACCTTGCATTTAGGAATGGTTACTGGCGTGCTAGTTTTTCAACTGATAAAACATCCTTTTCCTTAGATGAGAACAATTATAAAATCCTACCTTATGAAGACATGATGGATAAGAGATCTTATGTAATACACCTAATGCAAGGATTAATAGATATGCAAGACACAAGATTTATCTGTAATTTTGGAGAGAATTCTTTCGATTCGGATATATATCTATATAGTCTTATCTTTTCTAAAGAGCAATTGCGTTTAGACTATTCAATAAATGGAACATACGCAGATATCTATTATAGTATTGGTGAAAATGGAGAACTCAAATTAAGTAAGGTAGATATTCAAGAAGATAGAGATAATAAATATAGTTTTGAAATCGCAAATGATGACCAAAGAAATATTGCTCAGTATGGAAACACAATATCATTATCAAAATCGCAATTTGATAATTATCAATTCACACCGCCAGAGCTTAATCCAAAAGGGAATGCTTTCTTAGATGATTTAAGAGGGGTGGTGGGTGAAGTAGGTAAATTTCAAGAAGTACTCGATAATAATCTAAAAGAGACAAGAGATATTGCAGGCGAAATTTATAAACAATTAAAATAACTTCTCTTTCTCTGGCCTACTTAAATTCTTAATTCTTGCCTCTTCTTTCATCGCAAGAATTTTATCCGTATAAACCTTACTGTAGACAAGCTCAAAAGGCATATTGGCTCGAACATATTTAGAACCTTTTCCAGATCTATGCACTTCAAGTCGCTTTTCTAAATCTTTTGCAACTCCACAATAAAGAGCTCCATTGGAGCATTTTAGAATATAAACAGTGTATGGTGTATTAATCTTTAAGTTCATCTTCAAAAACTTTCGTAAGTTTTTCTAATGAATCTAAATCGTAAGAAGATGCTGTTAAAACGTTTTTATTAATTTTCTTTAATTCTTTTACTTTAGCTTTTATTGTATCTGCATCAAGTAGATCTGTTTTTGTAAGAATAAGAATCTCTGGTTTATCAGACAATCCATCTCCAATATTTACTAATTCATCATGAATCGTTTTGTAATCTGCAGCCATATCTTGAGACTCAGCTGAAATTACATGTGCAATAATTCTTGCAGATCTTGTATGTTTAACAAATTTTGTTCCTACACCTTTTCCTTCAGCAGTTCCTTCAATAAGTCCAGGTAAATCCATAAGAGTAATCTTATTTGCCATTCTTCCTTGTTGTGGAATTAGAGTAGTGAATGGATAAGCTCCAATCTTAGCCTCAGCATTTGTAAGTTCATTTAGAATTGTAGATTTTCCTGCATTAGGTAATCCAATAAAGATAATATCGCTATAAAGCTCAAGAACCAGTTTAGGGTGTATTTCTTGTCCAGGTTTCCCTTCTTGAGATCTATAAAGATCCTTTCCATGAGCTTTTCTATAGAATTGGTTTCCAAGTCCTCCTCGCCCACCTCTTAATAAAAGTTCTCGTTGTCCATCTTTTGTAATCTCGTGTATTAAATTCCCTTCTTCATCGTAAATCTTTGTAGTTAGTGGAAGTTTAATTATTAAGTCTTCTCCGTTAGCTCCTGTTAGGTTGTTCTTTCCACCTCTTTCACCATCTTTAGCTCTAAAAACAGAGTCCGGATTAATAAATCCAAGATCGTAAGTATGAGTGTGGCCTTCAACATAAATGTTGCCTCCATCTCCTCCAATACCTCCGTTTGGTTTTTTATCCGCACCAAAAGAGACGTGACCATCGCCACCTCTTCCTGCTATAAATTGTGCTGAAATTGTATCTCTAAACATATAAAGGATTATACCACCTAAAACACTTATTTGGCAGTCTAAATGGGTCAGAGTGGCACTAATGTTGTAGTGGCAGTTATTAAAAATTCGAAGCACGAATAAAGAAATCCAAAATAGTTTTTTGAATTTCGATATTCGAATTTCGTGCTTTAAGAAATAAGTAACCCTCCGATGAGGGAGGGCAACACGATTACCAACGGTGGTAAATAAATTCTAAAAGAACTATTTAATCATTTTCTCTCCAGATTCTGAAGGAAGCACTACAGCTAAGATGATGTAAATAATTACAAAAGATCCTGCTAAGAAGATAGATCCTAGAACAAATAGTAATCTAACAATATTTGAATCGATTCCGAAATATTTTCCTAATCCTCCGCAAACACCAGTTAAAACTTTATCTGTGTCGGATCTTGTTAATTTCTTTTCTGCATCTGCCATGAATAAATATTAATAAATAATTTAACTTATTATATCACTATCTATATAAAAAAATAGAGTCTATTGCTTGACAGGTATATTATAATTAAATAGTTATTTAAATTAAATTCTTCATTATGGATCAAATTTTACAAATTCTAAAGTTTACTAAAAGCTTTTGGAAGTATTATGTATTTATAAGTTTCTTTATTATTGCTGTTGCACTTCTTAATCTAGTTACACCAATCTTAAGTGGAAATATTGTAGATGCAATTGTAAATAATATTAAAAATGGTACTGGAGACTTTAATTATATAGCAGTAATTTTAGCTATTATGATCTCCTCAGATATAGTAATTACCATATTTGCAAATATTTCGGGTTACTATGGAGATATACTGGGTCAAAAGCTTAATACTTTTTTAACTTCAAAGTTTTACGAACATGTTTTAGACTTACAAGTTGAATATTTTGATAACGAAGTTAGTGGAAAGATAATAAGTAAATTAGAAAGGGGTATTGGAAACATTGCAGAATTTATTAACAATATGCTTAATAACTTTGTTCCTTTCTTTTTAACAGCTATTTTTACAATAGTAGCGCTTGCATTTTATAGTATAGAGATAAGTGTTCTTTTATTAATTCTTTTTCCTATATATGTAATTATTAGCGAAAAATCTTCTAATGCTTGGATTAAAAAACAAGGAGAAATTAATAAAGTACAGGATTCTTTACAAGGTAGAATCTTCGAATCTATTACTTCAATTAGAGTTGTTAAATCCTTTCTACGACAAGATTTAGAACATTCCAAATATCACGATTTTAGAAAAGATGTGGAAATAAGAGCAAAAGCTCAATCTAAAGAGTGGCATTTATTTGATGTCTTTAGAGGCGCAATGTTAAATATTATTCTGTTTGGAATATATGCTTATATTGTTTATTTTACTTTTACTGGGAGATTTACAATAGGACAAATGACTTTGTTATTGGGCTTAGTAAACCAAGCGAAATTTCCATTAAGAGCTATGTCATTTATTCTAGGGCAAATACAAAGAGCACAAGCTGGATCCAAAGATTTCTTTGATGTACTTAACGAACCAGTAGTTATTAAAGATAAAGTAGACGCAAAAGATCTGCAAAAGGTAGGTGGTGAACTTAAATTCAATAATGTATCTTTTGCATATAAAGACGGTAAAGATATTTTATCAGGTATTAACTTTAATATAGACAAAGGAAAAAAACTTGCAATAGTAGGTGAAAGCGGAGAGGGGAAGTCTACAATAACTAACCTGATACTTAGATTTTACGAACCCAAGAGTGGAGAAATTCTAGTAGATAATTCAAACATTCAGGATGTTACACAGAAGTCTTTACATAAAAATATCTCAGTAGTTTTGCAAGATTCAATTTTATTCTCTGGAACAATTGAAGAAAATATTAGATATGGTAGAGAAGGAGCAACTAATGAAGAAATTATAGAAGCAGCTAAGAAAGCTAATGCAGATAGCTTTATTTCAAAATTTGAAAAAGGTTATGATACTCAAATTGGAGAAAGAGGAGTTAAGCTTTCTGGAGGACAAAAACAAAGGCTATCAATTGCTAGAGCAATATTAAAAAATGCACCAATATTAATTTTAGACGAAGCAACTTCCTCATTAGATAGTAAGGCGGAGGCAGAAGTACAAAAAGCTTTGAACGAATTAATGGAAGGTAAAACAACAATCATTATTGCACATAGACTTTCAACAATTAGAAATGTAGACAAAATAATAGTTCTAAAATCTGGGGTTATTGCAGAAATGGGATCTCCATCAGATTTAATAAAAAAGAATGGTATTTACGCTGAGCTAGTAAAGCTCCAAACTAATATAAACCAAGGCGAGCCGAGTGCAGCCATGAAGGAGTTTAAATTGGTAGGGTAATTATTTGCAAAGTGTTTTTAAGTTGATATACTGATATAAATTATCGTTACATTTATTTATATATCAATGAGAAACACGCTTTTCATCGCGAGTATTGTACTTCTTGTAGCTTCAGCTTCTTTCTACTTTGTAGTTTATTCAGTAAAAAATGCTAATAATAATTACTGGGGTAGCGAAGTAAGTTCAGATGGCTTATGGTTAAATAAACAGAATTTAAATATTGAAAGATATAAAGTAAAAGAATCTGTAAAAGGATCTTTTGCTGGAACTGAAATGCCAGAAAATCAAGATAAAGATCTAATAGTTATTAGATTGGTTGATGATATTGATAAAACTGACTATAAAGTAACTATTCCTAGACAATACAATACTGATATTATTACGCTAACTCCCACAGAAATTATTGATATTTTCAAAAATAAGGGCACTGGAGTTATTGATTTAATAAATGCGTCTGCATTAAGAGCTGGTTATATTAATTCTATATTTTTAGCACCAGCACAATGAAAACTTTCCTTGGATTTTTCTTTGTATTTCTTTCTGCAATGTTCCTAGTGTTAGGAATTGCTGGTGTTGGTCAATTTAGAGATTCTTTAATAAATAATTATATCTATAAAGATTCAGATAAAGGACAAATTATTGTTATAGATTCTTCAAAATTTGAATTTAAGAAAAATTTTACAGAAAACGAATATAGAATTATCTCTACAAATAATCAGAACGAACTTTCATTAGATGCAACTAAGTACGAACTAGAAGATTTCTTTAAAGATTGGCAATCCCGAAGTACTTCAGATAACGATATTAATATTGAACCCCCTGCTGACTGTAAATATGTAAATTTTGTTCTTCAAACAAAACCAGAAGCAACTTTTGCGGAGGAATTAGAATATCTTTATTGCAGCACAACTATCGATCCTAAAACTAATGTAATATGAAATTTTTAAAATTCTCTAAAAAAGGCATAATTTTCTTTATTGTTTTCTTTCTAATTGGGGCAGCTTTTTCAATGGGTTCTTTAGATAGAAATCTTGAAGCAGCAACTTGCGGGGCACCAGGAACTTGTTATGGAATGAGACAAAATCCACCTGGTGGATGCGGATGTTATACAGATGCTGAGGGTTGCGGTTCAGGTTGCGGAGGTAATCCTCCAAATAATCCACCAGCTTGTGTACCACAGGCACATTCAGACGATATGACTTTAGTTTTACCTGCAAATGGCGCAACTAATGTTCCAAAACCTGCAACATTTAAATGGACTAATCCAACAAATTGGGGATCAGGATGTCCTAATACAAATACTAATGTTATTTACTATAAAATTAAAACTACTTCGGTATGTGTTGATGGAAATCCATGGGCTAATACAGGCTTATTTGCTGCTTCAACCACACATACATTGGATGTGCAATTAGAATATGGTACAACTTATTGTTGGTATATGGGATCTTATAATGGATATAACTCAAATTATTCTAACCAAGTATGGGAATTTACAACTTCAAAATTACCAATATACACAGGGGGAGGATTAACAGGAATTGATGTTTGTGGAAATCAAAGTTCTGGAAGACTGGGTTCTACCGGAGTTACAAATCCAATAGAATGGACTGCAAACTTTACTAACCCAGAAGCAGCTAATAAAATGGAATGGTTTACGATCGCAATAGTACCAACTACTGGTATATATGCTGTCACAACTGATACAGCTGATTATACAACAACTTATACAAAAGCAGTTCAATCTGGAGGTGCGTTATTTGCTATTAATACAACCGGTGGAGTGCTTACATATAAAAGCTTAAAATTATCTCCTACAGCTTGGACCACTGCTGCAGTAGGAGCGACATCATTGAATATGGCAAACGGTAGAACTACATTAATGGATTTAGGTACAGGAACTAAGTTAACTCAAACAGGTCAAGATGCTTCAGTTAAATTTAAAATATCTTTTGCAAATACATTTACTCCTGGCACATATAATATTTATGTAAATACTCTTGTTAGTAATCCTACATTAGGAGGGTTAATGGCTAGTAATAATGCTACTGCTGCAAGTCATTATTTCTTTAAAAAATCTGGTACATGGAAAGTAGATCCAACACCACCAACCGGCTCTATTTCTGGACCAACATTAAATGCAGATGGAACTTTTAATATGATCTGGACAGGTACTGATAATATTGGATTATCTGATATTAGATCTTATGTTTATTCTGATGTTGCTGGTTCTATGTTGCACGATAATACAATTAATTTAGATATTTCAACACCAACAACGGAACAAGTATACCCTGCTGCTTCAAATGCAGGTATTACGGGTAAGAATCAAGGTTCACATAATTATAAAGATTTGACTCCAGACAATGGTGCAGAGTACACATTTAAAATATATGTTAAGGATTCTTCCTGTAACTTTGTTGAAGCAGTTATTAAGAAAAATCCTTTAACACCATGGATATTAGGACAAAATGGAGATATTTCGGGTAGAGGAGGTATAGCAAAAACTAGAATTCCTCCACTAGGTAATTTTACAGTTCCTTTTACATCACAAACTGGACCTGCATATTTCTCAAACTATAGTTCAATAAGCGGTACAAATACAAATGCACTTGGAACTATCTCTAAATATAGTTTTGCTTTAAACACATATTTAGACGATTCAATTATGTCTCCTCACGATTCTACTGGTCTTTGGTACGATTACTTATTAGATAAGGTATCCAAAAATCAAAAGACAACTATTGTTACTATACCGGCTACAATTCCTAAAACTATCTCCGCAACAATGTCTAGTGGTCTAGCAGTGGGTAAAGATGCAAAAGCAGCAGTTGAGATTACTGGAGACTTAATAGTGAATTCAGCTACAAAGTGCGATTTAAAAGCAATAGTTTTTGTTAGAGGTAATCTTAGTATAAATCCGGACTTTACAATTGCTACAGCACCTCCAACTTCACCAGTTGTAAATCAACTTTACAATGGTTGTATGTTTATAGTTAAGGGAAATGTGAATATTGGTTTAGGAACAGCAAAAACAAATTTACCAACTGCTTCTGCTACTCAAGCTAGTTACGATCAAATTGATGCATTTATAATTACTGATGGAATATTCAGCGCACCAGTTGATGGTCATGGAGCAGGGAAAAAAGGAGATGGTTTGTATGTAAATGGGGGCTTAGTTGCAAGAGTTACAGCTAATCCAAACAGCACAATAAAAAGAGATATAGTTCAGGAAGGAAATAATCTACAACCTGCAATGTTATTTAATTTAGATCCGAGAATGAAGATAATGTTTGCTGAGGACTTTGCTAGTAGAGATTACGAAATTAGAGAATACGGTCTGTAACCAATTTGCACAAAATTCCCCTCGTGCTAGAATAAACTAATTAAGTAATTTTTACCTCTTTCTTGATGGATAATTTAAATATAGTAGTTATTGAAGGCTCTAAAAGAACAGGCAGGCTTTCACTTACAGCTGCACGATATGTTTATGATATTGGAAAGACTATTCCCGGTTTGGATATTTCATTTATTCATCCTGAAGATTTCCATTTAACATCAGAAGGACATTTACCAGAAGATAAAGACCCTAAATTTAGTGAAATAACCGCAAAAGCGGATGGTTTTTTTGTAGTTTCTCCAGAATATAACCATAGTTATCCTAGCTCAATAAAAAGACTTTTAGATAGTGAATATGAAAATTTTCATCATAAAGTAATGGCATTTGGTGGAGTTTCAAATGGGCCATGGGGAGGAGTTAGGTGTTTAGAAGCTTTAAATGGAGTTGCAAAAGCACTAGGATTAGCTACTCTTAGAAAAGATGTTCAATTCCCTTTCATTCAAGATATCTTTGATGATACTGGAAAGCCTAAAGATCCAGAATTTGAAAAAAGAGTGATAGGAGTGTACGAAGAATTAATTTGGGTAGCTAAAGCTCTTAAATATGGAAGAGAAAATATTAAATAATTATAAAAATTCTATGGCACATCCAACAATATTAGTTGTTTTTGGAGCAACAGGAGATTTGGTAAACAAAAAAATAATCCCATCAATTTATGCTTTGTATAAAGATAAAAAACTACCAGAAAAGTTTAAAGTAGTTGCATTTGCCAGAAGAGATTTTAAAGATGGAAAATATAACGAAATAATTCAAGAAAGCTTAAAGCATTACGGAAACTTAAAAGGAGATGAGGATTTAACAGAATTCATGAAGTTTTTTATATATTCTCAAGGTAACTTTGATGATTTAGCAGCTTTGCAAGAACTTGGTGAAGTACTATCCAGCATAGATATTGAGCTACAGGCAAAGAGTAACAAGTTATTCTACCTTGCCGTACCTCCAACTTATTATGAAGAATTATTTAATAATATTCACGAATCTAAAATCCAAGAATTAGAAGGAGTCTCTAGAATTATTGTAGAGAAACCATTTGGAAGTAATCTGGAAAGTGCACAAAATTTAGACGCATTACTTGGAAAGTTATTTAAAGAAGAACAAATTTTTAGAATAGATCATTACTTAGGAACAGAAGCATTAC
>JBDSRX010000079.1:0-8916 GCA_039929105.1 Candidatus Dojkabacteria bacterium | reverse complement strand
ACCTGTAACGGATAATACTTGAAGAAATAACTCTCTAAAAAAGACTTTTAAATATGATAAATCTTTTTTGTTCTGATTTATTAATTTAAGTCTAAGTATCTTTTTACCAATTGATTGTCCAGATCTTTTTGTTAGGATTACGTAATCAATTGTATAGAATATTATAAAGCTCAATATCAATGTAATTGTAACAAGATCTTTATTTCCAGTTGACTTGCCTATTGGGTTTGCAATTACTGCAATTATAATTGAGGCAACTAATATTAAAATATTATCAATATAGCGAGCTATTAGTCTTCTTATTAGCATAGTTTATTTATTAAAATATTATTACAATAGAAATAATAATCACTTTTTTACTTTTGTAATACATCATCACTATTCTAACCAAGTAACTTCATTAGCTTCAAATGTAGTATCTTTGATTTTTCCATCAAGAGTTAAATTCATAACTCTATAAGTAGAATCTCCAATTGATTCCGTTGCAACAAAAGATTTATTTCCCTTTGATTGGAATTTTAAATCTAGATAACTATTTAAACTATCGTATTTTATAGTATTGATTACTTCACCTTTGCTCGTATCTACTAATTTTATTGTATTAAATAGAATGTAATAAATGTTATTGGAATTAGTTTCGTAGATTGCTGAATCAGAATTCAATGCTATACTATCAGGAAATTTGTAAGTAGTTACATTACCATTATCTAAACTATATTCAAATAAGCCTCCCATATCTTGTAAACTCAAGGCATCTATAAATTGATTTTGATTTGACGACCAAATGCTGTTAAGCGAGTATTGACCGTTGAGGATTTTTTTATTTTTAAGATCTACAACTTTGTTGTTTATTTGAATATAACTACCATCGAAAGAAGTTTTCAAACTATAAACTTTACTAATTAGACTTGAGATACCATTTATGTCAGTAAGGCTTTGTGAACTTATACTTTCCCCTGCGTTGGAGTATATATTTAGATTATTGTTACTTATAAAACTTAGTTGAGATTTGGAATCAATCCAACTAAAGTCGTCTGGATTAGAATCTATAATTTTAATATCTAGATTTTTTGAATTAAGAATTGATAGGTTTGTACCATTTCTAAAAGCAATAAAATTACCATTAGCTTTTAATTTGCTAAGTTGTTCAGATTGTTTTGAGGTGTAGAGTATCTCTTGATTAGTCCAATCATTAGTTCTTTTATAAATATTATTATCCTTAATATAAACTAGTGTCTCACTAATATTAATTTTATCTAGATTTTTGTTAACTATTAACCATAAAATAATTAGTATTAGTGCAATTAGAAAAGGAATTGAAATGTATGTTAGTTTTTTCTTCATAAAATTAGTTTGTTAAATTTATATTATTAAATATATTAGCAGGAAGATTCATTGGGTCATAGTATCCGCATCCAATTGCACTTCCATCAGTATCTAGATATCCAAACCCCACAGTCCAAATTGGTAAGTCATGTGATTTAGAAGAATCTCTATTACATGCAGTTGGATTATTATTTCTTTGATCAAAATAACTGTAAAAGCTCCGAACTTCAAAATGAAGATGAGAATTAGGTTTTCCTACCCATTCATCGCCATATACTATTCGATCTATATCATTGTCATAAACCTGAGGAAGAACATGCGCAATGACAGATCCAGCGGAAATATATTGTCCAGTATTTACAGTAATATTATCAACATGCATATATACTGTAAAGAAAGTAGTTACTGTGTTATTAATATCTATTTTATGTTCTAAAATTATAGCTCCTCCAGGGTACCCGCCCGTCCTATCTATTAATTTTACTGTACCATTTGCAAATGCTTTAACTTCTTTGTTACCAGTATCTGAATTATCATTATTAATCAGATCTACACCTGTATGATGAGCAGCAGTTCTTCCCATTGGGTCATTGTAATTGAATAGCTCAGATCCACAGATACCCTCGATGTGGCAATCTCTTGGATCTACCTCAACTTTAGAGTTACTTAATGGCCAGATAAGCTTATCGGCTCGAGGGGCAGTATCTTTTTCACAAATCGTATTGTTTATCTTCCCATCCTCCAATGGTCCTCCCTCAAAACTCTGGCAAATATTATCAATCCCATTTGTATTTATTGAATATGTCTCACTTGTAGGCCATCCATACACTGACCAAGTTCCACCAGGATTTAATGATTCGTATTTATTACTAATTATTCCATAAGTAAATTTACCCAAATACTTCCAACTCCAATAAATCCTTCCCTTCTGAAAATCTTGATATGCACCTGATGTAGTAAAAGGTCCAACTCCAGCATCATGAGGGTCATCAGTTGGTACACCGAATCTACTACATTTATCTCCATAGTAATTAAATGTGTCCCAAGTTCCTCCGTAAGAATAAATTGATCTTCCATTTACAAATAGAATTGCTCCAGCTCCATTTTTTAAATTTGAGTATGTTTTTGCGGGCACTCCACAAATATTTGTAATAGAACTTGCTCCAGTTGCTCCTAAAGCCATAGCTCTAGAATCAATCAATTTCTCTTCATTTGAACGTAAATCTGCAAGGAACTCAGGTACTCTTATAGAACCACTTCCTCCACTTCCAAAGTATGGGTAACCTGTATATTTTCGATCTCTTAAATTAAAGTTTCTAGATTCTGTAGTGTTGCTCCACCAATGTAGTCCATTAAATGTATAGTCTGATTCTATTTGTAATTCTGTAAAGACATTATCTCCAGGATTAATTACTCCTTTTGGTAGGTTAATACTAAATCTTCCTGAAGGATTATCGTTCCATACTTCTCCAATATATTCCCAATTATTTTTGAAGAAAACTACTTTTACATTTTGTGTTGTACCTTGTTGGTAAGCATATTCCCATGCGGATCCACAAGCCCAGCAATATCTAAATTCATTCCAAACTCTAACATTCATCGGAAAGTTTTTAGGTAATCCTACTCCATATATTGTGGCAGAATTTCCATCAACACTTGTAATAATACTTGTTAGTTGTGGTGCAGATGGTCTTGTTGTTTCGCTCCATTTAATATTGTCATCTTTATAAGAACCATCCCATGCTATCCATCTATCAAATGTTACTTGTGGCCATCCTGTCCATGTACCTAAAAGTCCTGCATATGGATCTGCTAGAGATGCCCCACTATTAGTATTGATATTTACTACAGGAGTTAAAACAGGTGGAGTAGGTGGATTTGGAGGATTAACAACTCCTCCAGTAGATGGAATTTCTAAAATCCAACCTACTTGTAGATAATTCCATGGTTGAGAAGCATATTGAGAAGGTGTTCCATAAGTATCCCAAATCCATTTATTTTGTATATAGATTGGCCACCAGCATTTTGTTTGTAAAATATTAACATCAGTTGTGTTTGGTGCATCATTTGGTATTCCATTTGCACTACAGTGATAGAACTCTTCAGCAATTCCTGTAAGACAATCATATCCTCCACAATGCCAATTTGGATTTCCACTATAAGGTTGTACTGTATAGTTTGCTATTACATTAGAAGATAGTGCTTGTATAGATAAGCTTTCTTGTTTAGCATAAGTTTTTTGTTCAACAATTGTTGGATTTTTTGGAATAGCAATTTCTCCAACTTGAATATTAAAAGTTTTAGTATCTGCACCTTTTGCAGAAAACCATGTTACTCCTTCGTGTACTAAATCTAATATTAATTGATAGTTTCCAGGTGCGTTTGGTGCATTTACAGTTAGTTCAATATTACTATCGTTATATGTATACTCAATATCGTGGTTTAAAGGTGCTCGGTTTCCATTGTAAATACTTAAAGAATCATCATCTAAGTTTTTCCAGTGATAAGAAATATTCACAGGATTTCCTGCACTTCCATCTAAAGAGGAAAGCCACTTTAGAGTTCCCATATTCTGTACGCTTAACTTTATATTCATTACAGAATTAGGCTGGATATTGCTTGGAATTGTACTTAAAGTGTATTGATTAGTACCAGCAATAGCATCACTAAACTTAACTGCATAGGTTGGCAGATTTTGGTCTAATTGGGATACAATAACTAGAGTTCTATCTTGTCTATCTGGACTCATTGTTATATGTCCATCTGCATTTGTATTTCGAGATGCTTCATTTCCAGCAATATTATCGAACCATTCTCCAGAGTATGGGAATGCAATATCTGGATGAACATAGTTAATACTAATTTCATCGTTGTATCTTACTGGAAGCCAATCTAGACTTGAATTTATTGAAGCTTCTGTATATGTATATTCGTGACTCATATCGTTTGTAAAGCCTTTCTTAACGCAATAAGAATCAAAAGATCCGCTATTTGTTAAATCTGTATTTGCAATAGATGATGAAGTTTGAGAAATTGGGATGCTTTGAGTTCCGTAACTATTTATTTGTCCTTCAACTAAATGTCCAGCATCCTCATAAATATTTATAGAAACTGAAGAACCATCGGGTAATGACTTAATTACATTCCCATTATTATCTAAATTTACAAAACATACATTAATTGATTGCGGATTTTGTTCTCCAGCAGCATTCACTGTAGTTACTAATGGCGAAAACGCAGTAATAACACTAAGTAGTGTTAGAAGAAACTTACTTTGAATTTTCATAGACATGGTTAATATATATCGTGAAGATATTAACAGATTCTTGCTATGGATGACATTGTATTGGAATACAAATTTGCGGCAGAGCCGTAACCACCTCAGATCATAGATTGTAAATTACTCTTTGGTTGCTTTGCGCTAGTTTAATTCTTTCGCACTTTTATAACTAAAAGTGCTGCAAAAGTTTTGAGGGTAAATGATTTTTGAAAGAGTCGATGTGGAAGTCAAAAAGCATTTTCCCTCAAACTCCCCAATCACGAGAATCTAAAGAAATCAGCCATGTCAGTTATTCTTTTGGATTTCGATATTCGAATTTCGTGCTTAGAAAGAAAAGTCTTCCCACATAATATCTTCTTTCTTTACACCTTTAGAGATTAAATCAGCTTCGATCTTGGTCATCATTATAGGTGGACCACATATGAAGAATTTATAGTTAGGTAAATCTTCTTTTAAATATTTCTTTAATAGATCACTGGTTACAAATCCAATTTCAAATCCATCTTTTGGAGTAGCTTCACCGCTTAAAACGTTAACAACCTTTAGGTTTGATTTTGCTTCAACAGATTTAAAGTAATCTACAAAAGCTAGATCTGCTGTAGTTTTATTTCCAAATACTAATAAAGCTTCTTTGTACTTTTCGGGATTTTTATCTATAAATTCTACTAATCTTAAGAATGGTGTAATACCAATTCCCCCAGCAATCATTACAACTTTATCAGTCTTATTATAATAAGCTTGTTTTGTAAACACTCCAAAAGGTCCACTTACAAATACTTGTTGGTCTTTTTGTAAATTAATTAATTTATTACTAAAGTATCCAGAGGCCTTTGTAGAAATAGAAATTTGTTTTGTAATCTCATTGTAATGAGAAACTGTAAAAGGATGTGTTTCTCCAAATTTAGCTAATTGAATTTGAATAAACTGACCTGGAGCTGGAAGTATAGGCAATCCAGTTGGTGTTAAATCTATCTTAATAATATCGTGAGTTATTCTAGAAACTTCTACAACTTTTAATTTATATCTTAATACTCCAAGCTGTTCGAGAACTTTATAAATAACTATTACAAAGTATAAAACTACTAAAATATTAAAGTAAACGTTTAAACCAGTAGAGTTTAAGAATGTTCCCATGTCCTTTGCGTGCAAAAATACAATCGGAACTATTAAGAAGTTGAGTAAATGTAATCGTTTCCAAGTTCTAAAGCTAAAGTTCTTTCTTATTAAATAACTAGATAGCCAAGTTAAGATAATTATTGTAATAGCAATCTTTCCATAGGAAATATTAATATCCGTTTGAGTTTCAAAAGAAATACCGGCTAAACTAATACCCCTATTTGTCATGTACTCAACGAATACAAATATTGGATGTGCAAATATTAATAATAGGCCGTACATTCCAAACCATTTGTGCAGTCTGTTTGTAGCTACAACATCAATAGTAAATATTGCAGAAATTGGTTTAATTCCTAAGATAAATTGCCAATTTAAAACCATAAAACCTAATAGTCCACAAAAAGAACCAGCAATCCAATATATATCTTTAGATTCAAAAAATTGAGATGTAATAATTCTTATTACTGGTGCTGTAACCATTGGCACAAAAGACAGTGCGATTACTAGATAGAAGATTGCTTTTCTGCTCATAATTGTTTGTTAAGTATTTAATAGTTTACCATTATAGTTATCGGTTTTTAAAAAAGATTTGTCTGAATATACAACTAAATAATCAATTCCATAGAATTTAGCAATTTTATCGTACATTTCTTTTGGTGAGACAAATAAGCATGTGCTTGCTATATCTGCATTTGTAGTAGTTGTACCTTCAATAAAAATACCTTTTACAGTATTAATATTTTTATTATCTTTCATATCTATTAAATGGTGATGCTCTTTCCCCTTTTGGTCTTTCCACTTTCTTCTATTTCCAGCAGAAGAGGCAAGGGCTTTATTTTTAATTTCTATTGTTCCTATCATTTCATCTAAGGCAAAAGGATTCTCTAAGGCGAATTCGAGGGGCTCATCTTCATTACTTGTTGCATAAATATCCCCACCAGCATTTATAAAGAAGTATTTAATTCCTTCTTTCATTATCAACTCACTTACTCTGTCTATTAAATATCCTTTTCCTATCCCTCCAAAATCAATTCTAGTATTTTCACTTAGTTCAATTTTATCTTTAGAAAATATAATTTCTTTTTCAATTTTACTTTCTTTACTTTTAAAACTATAAACAGCATCATAACCTTTATTTTCTAAAACTTTACCAACAGCAATGTCAAAATGACCATCAGTAATCTCTTTAGCATTCTTACCTAATTCTAAAATTTCAATAAATTCAGCGGATGGATTATTCAAAACCTTGTCTTTGTTCAGTTTAGAAACAAGACTCGTATCTTTAAATCGGGAATAATTATTTTCGAAAACTTTGCAGTGCTCGACAATTTTTTCTAATATAATTTCGAAATCATTTGCGACAATATCGTCATATACTTCGATAAACCAATGAGTACCAATTGCTTCAAATTCAAAAGATTTCATTAGGATTGTGCTTGTGTTCTAATCTTAGCCAATGCTGCATTAAAACCAGTACTTGTTAGAGAAGATCCATTAACTTTACTGACATTAAGAGCACTAATTTTCTTTCCTACAACTAAAGAAGAGATTCCAAAAGCAAATTTACTTTGATATCTTTGAGATTCAGAATCTGTTGCTTTTGGAGTAACTGTTACTCCTGTTACAGTATCGTTAGCTACAGTTATACTTACATCTACAGATTCATTGCCTGCGGGCGATACATAAGATCCACTAGATGTATAAGTACCGTCTTTATACGAGTTAGACATCATAGTAGGGCTATCTCCCATCATATTTGCAGTATTATTACTAGTTGTGTTTGAATTATTTGTAATTGATTCTAATTGTCTACCTGTAGCGATATTCGCACTTTGATTTTGATTTAAAGAAATAAATATTCCTCCAGCTGCAACTACAACGACTATTGCTACACCACCAATTACTAACGGTATTGAAACTTTCTTTTCTTCTTCCATAAACTATGTCTAATAAATTATTTACTAATATTAATCAAATGATGTGAATTAAGCATGAATTTTTCGTCTTGATTTTGTAAATTATCTTTAAATATTATTTTTATTATATTTTTTCTTCTATTACATATCAATAAATAAAGTTGACTGCCTTATATTTCCATGTGAGAATAAAAGTATGGATATCGATTATAAAGTAAAAACATTTGAAGAGTTTATTGAGGGGATTGAAAATACAGTCTCTATACCTGGGCTTGTAAATGCACTAAAGGAAATTACTAATTTTGTGAAGATAGAAAATATTAAAGAAGCTCTTATAATAAAGAGAACAAACGAGGATCTATTTGAAAATTTAAAATCTTTCCATTTTAGAGAAACAAATAATATTTCTGTCTTTAAAACAGAAAGAGGCTCGATATATTTATTTGCAAAGAGTAATCCAAGTGATGATTACGGTGTTTCAATAAGACTAGAAATATCTGAAGATCAAGAATACTACACAGTGAGAGAACCTTCTTACAATGCTATTTTTGAAAATAAAAAACAGGGATATAAAAGTATTCCAAGAATAGGAGATAAATTAAGAGAAACGTTTGGAGAAGAAGAATGGCACTTAAGTTCACCTATATACAATATTGATTATTAATTAAATAATATGAAATCAGCAACAGTATTAGTCGGTTTAATGTTTTTTGTAGTAATAGGAATTATTTTTATATATGTAACTCATATTTCAGACAATGTTGCTAACGAAATGCTATATTCAAACGAAATCAATAAGAGCAAACGAGAAGAAGAACCAGTATCCTCACCGATTTCTCAAGATAATCAGAAGCCAGGAGAATACACATCCTATTCATCAGATAAACTTACTTCAGATAAGAAAAATGTAATTTTCTTTGCAGCAGGCTGGTGCCCTTCTTGTAAGCAATTAGACGATAATATTAAAGCAAATCTTGGAAATATTCCTTCAAATGTAAATATTCTTAAAGCAGATTACGATTTAGAAAGAGAATTGAAAGTTAAATATGGAGTTACACTTCAACACACATTAGTAGAAGTAGATGCAAATGGAAATTTATTAAAGAAGATTGTAGGATTGTATAACCTGTACACGCTAGACGGAGTATTATCTCAATTAATTTAGAATGCTCGCAAAGAGAATTGCAATCAGCTTCTAAACCATTTAAGCAATAGTCCAAAGAAGGCAACCCCAGAGAAGAATATATAAAAGGTGAAGAAAGGATATTTGTTTAAATC
>JBDSRX010000078.1:0-15442 GCA_039929105.1 Candidatus Dojkabacteria bacterium | reverse complement strand
CCCTAACCCTCTCCTCAAGGAGAGGGAAGTTAATTCCCTTTTAATTTCAATTTATTCGAATTAGACTTTTTAAGTATTTCACTTTCGAATGTATAGGTCAACTTTTGTTTTTTATCGTACTTTTCTTTTCCGTATTGAAGTAATTTACTTATTAATTCTTGTAATTCAATTCCACTAGCTTTCCATAAGTGGTGATAAATAGTTCCTGGCATTGTATTAATCTCATTTGCATAATACTTTTTGAATGTATTGTCATACAAAAAATCTAGTCTAGCTATTCCAGAACAACCAAATATTCTGTATGCTTCTTTTGCAGTATCTTGAATTTCTTTTGTAGTTTTCTCATCTAGGTTTGCAGGAATAATTAATTTCTTTTCTGCATTTCCAATCTGTGCCCCACCATCATTAATATATTTATCTTCATAAGAAAATAAATCTTTAGAATAAGCAGATTCTTGGATTAAACTAATAAGAGGATTTTCGTTTCCTATTAGACAAACAGTTAAATCTTTTAAAGCATCAACTCCTTCTTCAACAATAACCTTATCGTCATAATGAAGCGCAACTTCAACAGCAAATTCTAAATCTTCTGCATTCTTAACTTTTGCAATACCAATTGAAGAACCAAGTCTAGATGGTTTTACAAATAATGGAAAAGCTAAGTTTTTAGAAATATCTGCCAAAATACTATCTTTCTTTTCTAACCATTCATTCGTAAAGAAAAATACAAACTTAGTAGTAGGAATATTAAATCTTTGATAAAAAAGCTTTGTATTTACTTTATCCATTGCATTTGCAGAAGAAGCTACATCACAACCAACATAAGGAACATTTAACATCTCAAATAGTCCTTGAATTGTTCCATCTTCTCCATTTTGTCCATGAATTGCAGGGAAAGCTATGTCTGCAATAAATTCTTTAGAACCAAACATTGATTGTTTTTTTAAATGAATCTTTCCAATACTATTCATCTGTAAAGAATATCCTTCGTAGTTTTTCAATTCGTTTTTATAGTTTTCGTTTTTGAAGAAATCTAAGTTTCCTAATTCTTCTCCAACACACCAAGTTCCATCTTTAGAAATATATACTGGAACAACATCGTGTCCTAATTCTTTAAGACCAGATATAACTAACTGTCCTGTAATTATGGAAACATCGTGTTCCGGGTTTCTAGATCCAAAAAATACTGCTACTTTCATATTAAAAATCTAATTTATTATTTTATGATTTTACCACCTTTGGTTATTACGTGGCAGTCTAATTTATAAGGGTTACCTGCCTATCGGCAGCATCTATATCATGTACTTTATCTTCATACTTTTTTAATATCTAAAAAAGTATTCAAAAAAGATTTGGGGTAAAAGGACGTCGACGCTTTTGTGTGGGATTCGACAACTCCTTTTACCCCAAACCCCGATATCCTAAACTATTTTACTTATGTACCAGTTATTCTTTTGGGCTTCGTTATTCGAATTTCGAGCTTAGTAATAGTTATCACTCCAATCGTTTTGCATTAAAACCACATCACCAGCTTTAAGATTATCTCTTAGCTTAGAATAAGTTTCTTTGGAAGTTTTATACCAAACAATATTATCTTTATTAAATCCATTATTCTTTAAACCTTCAGCAATAAATGGTGTTGCACTGTTTTCAGTTAGAATTACTACATCTGCAACTTTAGCTAATTGTTTTCCAATTTCTATATGAATTTCTTCTTTCATCTCTCCTGTTTCTACAAGGCCTGGAGTTACATAAACTTTCCTGTTGTCTTTAAATTGAGATAAAAGAGCAATCCCTGCTTTTATTCCATCTGAATTTCCATTATATGTGTCATCTATAATGGTTATATCTCCAGTTCTTCTTACTTCTAATCTATGAGGAGCTGGTTTTAATTGAGTTACACCTAACTTAATTTGTGCTTCACTCATTCCCAATTCAGTTCCTACAATCATAGAAGCAATTACATTTCCTCCAATGTATTCAGCAATAATACTTGTCTGTGCATTTAAAATACCTCCAGGTGTTTGTATTTCAAGTCTTCTAGTTAATTTTTCTGTATCAAGTTTGGAATTTAAAATTTTAAATTTTAAATTTTTGTCGTTGTACCACTCTACTTTCTTATTCTTCGAAAATCTTTCGTAATTATCTACAGTTAATTTATCCATTCCATTTAATACTACTAAACCTCCATCTGGAGTGTTTTCTACAATTTCAAATTTAGTTTCGATAGCATTTTCCATTGTTCCATATCTTTCTAAATGTGCTTCGTTAATACCTGTAATTACAGACATGTCCGGAGGTGTAATCTGGCAAAGTGCATCTACATCTCCTTTTACATATTCACCCATTTCTACTACAAATACTTCTGTATCTTCATTTAAATTATTTAAAATAACTCTTGCTAAACCAAGAGGTGTATTAATATTTTCTGGTGTTGCAACAACATTAAATTTTTCTGAAAGAATAGTTGAAAGTGTTTCTTTCATTGTAGTCTTACCAAAACTACCGGTAATACCGATAGTTTTTAGTTTTTGGTTCTTAGTTTTTAGTTGCTTAAACTTTTTCTTTGCCTGATTTATTATTTTATTTTTCTGAAAACTTTCAATTGGTGAAATAAATATTGAAGCAAGAATTAAAAATAGGAAACTAAAGTAGAACACTACTAATAAGTTGAATATAAATACTACAAGAAATGCAAATATCGAATTAAATAATAGAATTCCTATTAAATACGAATCTATTAAAGCCAGCAATAATTGTGATACTAAAGATAGAGAGAATATTAATTTAGCTTTTGTAGTCCAGTTTAATTCTTTTCGTATAGAATCGTTAGGAAGGAGACCTTTCTTAATAATTGCTCTAGAGTATCTCTCAATATCGTATTCTTCTAGTTGGAAGATATATAACTGATATTTAATTAAATCGAATGGAAAGTTTTTCAAAGGTTATTTTCTAAAATTTATGTCTAAATATCTAGTTACCTTTAGTGTACAAAAAAACTGATATTTCCGCCAGCTTTTATTGAATATGAATATTTATAATTTACTTTCTAACGTAATTATAATTTGATAATCTGGAATCAAAGGAATTAATCTACCAGGTATAGAATATTGATACTAATTATATAGATGCTTAAATTATAAATCGTTTGTCACATCGAAGATTTCACTTTTCAATGGTGACAGAGTAACCTTCATTGTACTTAAAATATCATTTATGTATTTCTGGTACTTAGAGACGTCGTCTATCCTTATTGCATCTATTCGAACACCGATTTGCTCAGAAACAAAATTATTTGTAGTATCTACTCCTCCAGAAACTGATAGAGTTGATTTTCCAGGGAAAAGTGTCTCATCAAGTTTTTTTACAACTATAAAAAAGCTCTTTCCATCTGCCGAAGAAACTTTCTGAAAATCTGGAGAACCTATGATTCCACCAGTACATGAGCCAGTTGAAATTGTAAAAAATAAATTAGTATCTCCACTAAAAGTTATGTCTTCTATTTTACATTCGCCGCTTGAAGAAGCATTTTTAGATGTTACGCTCTTTGCTAATCCTAAAGTACTAGGGTAGTTGAAGGATATATCATATAGTCTACCAACAAATTTTCTTATAGAATCCCCTGTTGGACTAGAAACTATAGATGCGTCTTGCTGTGGTATATTTGATTCTTGGAAAGAGTTGTTGTTTTTTTGATTCAGATAAATATAAGTGGCTACTCCGGCTGCGATTATAAGCACTATAATAATTAATGGAATAATCAAAGCTAATTTCTTTTTACCACTTTTCTGTGGTAAAGCCTTTACGATTTCAGGGTCTTGCACTGCTAGTTTTTCTGATGTTGTTGGAGCAGATATTGTAGTAACGATTGGAGAAGTAACTAACTCTGTCTTAGCTTCTATCGCTGGAATAATTTTCCTATCTTCTACAACTGGCAAGGTCTCAGTTTCGCTATTTAATCCATTTATTTTTGGCACCTCAACTGATTGTATTGGAATTGTTTCAATTTCTATAGCAGGAATAATTAACTCTGTGTCTTTATTTTCAATTGGTTCTGGTTGTATAGCCATTGGCATTTCGTTTGTAGTTGTCTCAAGTGGAGTTATTGTTGTTCCAGTAATTGCGCTGGTTGTATCCACAGGTGTAGAGGATTTCCAAGTAAATTCTGTGTAGAATTTGAAATAGGAATAATTGAACTTTTTACAGGTACTGCAGCTTTAAGTGGATCTCCCATTTTTCTTTATTAATATACTTATTAGTCTACAAAAAAACTGACATTTCTGCCAGCTTTTAAAAAAGAGTTTAAATTCTATTGATTATAGTCTTTAGAAAACTCATTACTCTTTGTGATATTCCAATATTTGGATATCCAATATCTAAAGGTAATTGTTCAAACATCTCAATAATATAATAAATTAGTTATATTATAGTGCTTGTAGGTGTACAGAAAATTCATTAAGGCTGTACGTTGCTAGATGTTAATATTTTGTCTGTTAATTCTGTTCTCATCCTTGTTGTATCAAAAATGAGTGATGAAATAACTTTCTGCGCTTGTAATTTAGATTTATCCAGGCTATTCTCTCCAATTGAAATTCTTATTCTGTAGTCTGAAGGTGCTGGGGATATGTATTCACCAACTGCATAAAAACCTGCACTTACATCGTCTAAAATAACAAAATTAAATACTTTATTGTCCTTACTAGTTAAAGTAAAAGACTCACCTGAAGGTAAAGGTCCTATTGATTCACAATCGCCTGTGCCTTTTTGTATACCCAAATTTATATTTGAAAAATCTGAAAAACTTTGGGCACTTTCACTAAAACACCATGTTGTTCCATCTGGATACGTAATTCTAGTAGTTTCATCTTGATCCAGAGGCTTTGGATAATCGAAACCTAAGTAAAAGAGCCTGGATTCAAAAGTATTCTCATCTGTATTGGTTTGAGTAACTGTACTGTCACTATTTGCACCAGATGTTTCCGGTGTTGTGGTTGTTTCAGTTACTGGTTGAGAAACCACTGTGTTATTTACAAAATTGTTAGAACTATTACTTTGTATTAAAAGTAGTATTACTAAAACTGCAATAATAAAAAAGAATAAAACTAAAGAAATAATTAAAGGCATATTTCTTTTTTTACCTTCTGTAGCATTTGTTGGTTCTAATAGTGGTAAATTTGAAATCGGTGGGATTTGAGATGCTGGTGTGGGTGCAGCTAAGTGAGGCTGGGTTGACGCTTCCATTAAAAATAGTTAAAAATTAAGTGCATTTAATATTTACTATCAGTGTACTATTATTCTTATAACAGCGGGCTGTTATTCTTCTAAGAAATCTAAGAGAACTTTTTCAAATTCAATTGGATTATCTACAAATGGAAAATGACCTGCATTCATAATAAATTCTAGCTTACTTCCTGGTATTAATTCTTCCATTGTAGCTGCCATTTCTACGGGTGTATCGTTATCATTTTCTCCCCAAATTAAATAAGTAGGGATAGTTATATTCCTAATCTGACCATTGTATTGGTCTTTAATTATATTTTGATAAGTCATTTTAAAATATGGAGAATCTTCGGCTGCAATGTAATCCTCTCCTCCTATTTTTTCGTAAATCTTTTTTCTAAGTCCTTGTAGTGCAGGGATTTTAAATATTGGTTTTACTAATTTTGAAGCAACTTTCATTAAATTTACTCCGTTTTCATTCATACCAATACCCGAAGCATCTACTAATATTATCTTTTTAGCCATTAATTTATTTCGTACTCCTAGATTTATTAAAACTCTTCCACCATAAGAATGACCAATGAATATTGCGTCTTCAATATGTAGTTTTGTTAAAAACTCTTCGACAACGTCAGCATATTTATTGGTATCGTATACTACTTGTGGTGTTTGAGACCTTCCGAAACCAGGTAAATCTAATGCAATACAATTGTAACCTCGTTGTGATAAATCTTTAATTAAGTTGAACCAAACAGTAGAATTAGATCTCCACCCATGAAGAAATACAAGTACTTTAGAACTCTCTGTAGTGGATTCCACTGCATAATAGTTAAGAAGTACATTTTTTATTATTATTTGTTTTTGTTCCATCAATACAGTTTAACAGAAAAAGTTTTTAGCTTACAGATGGTAGCTTATAGCTAAAGAATTTATCCTGTAGTTTAATATTTCATACATTCTTTCTAGCTGTAAGCTGTAGGCTTTTAGCTAGTATTTATGGTATAATTCAAAGCTTTTAAACAAATATATGGAAGATCAATCAAAAATAAGAAACATCGCTATTATCGCCCACGTTGACCACGGTAAAACTACTTTAGTTGACGCATTTTTAAAACAAAGTCATTTGTTTAGAGATAACCAGGACGAAATGAGCCAAGAAATGATTTTAGATACAGGAGATCTAGAAAAAGAAAAAGGAATTACAATTAAAGCTAAAAATATTGCTGTTACTTACAACGATTACAAAATAAACATTGTAGATACACCAGGACACGCAGATTTTGGAGGAGAAGTTGAAAGAACTCTTAATATGGCAAACGGTTGTTTATTAATAATCGATGCACAAGAAGGAGTTATGCCTCAAACTAAATTTGTTTTGAGAAAAGCTTTAGAGATGGGTTTAAGACCTATTCTAGTGATTAACAAAATTGATAAAGCATTTGCTACACCAGAAAAGGCTTTAAACGAAGCATCTGACTTATTCTTAACACTTGCAACAGACGAAGCTCAATTAGATTTCCCTGTTTTCTACGCAGTAGGAAGAGAAGGAAAAGCTTGGAAACAACTTCCTCAAAAAGGAGCTAACGGAGATTATTCTGATGTAGAAGGAGATATTACTCCTCTATTAGAAGCTATTGTTGAGTATATTCCAGCACCTATAGGTGATGTTAATGGAGACTTACAAATGCAAATTTGTACTCTTGAATACGATTCTTACCAAGGCAGAATGCTTATTGGAAGAGTTAACAGAGGAAGAGCTAAAGTTGGAGACAGTATTACAATAATTAGTGGAGACGAAGATAGTCCAAAAAAAGAATCTGGAAAGATTAAAAATCTTTATGTTAGATCCGGATTAGAATTTGTACCAGTTGAAAGTGTTATTGCAGGAGATATTTGTGCAATTTTAGGTATTGAATCTGTAGCGATTGGTGGAACACTATGTATTTCTTCTCATGTAGAAGCATTGCCAAAGATTAAAATCTCAGATCCAACAGTTAGAATTAAATTTGAAGCAAACACTTCTCCGCTTGTTGGAAAAGAAGGAAAGTTTGTTACAGCTAAACAGTTACAACAAAGATTAGATAAAGAAGCAGAAATTAATATTTCTTTAAAGATTACTAAAGGAGATGGAGGAGCATATTATGTTTCTGGAAGAGGAGAATTACAACTCTCTATTTTAATTGAAACATTAAGAAGAGAAGGTTTCGAATTCCAAATTAGAAGACCAGAAGTTTTATTAAAAGAAGTTGATGGAAAAAAATTTGAACCTCTTGAAGAAGTTGTTATTGACGTCCCAACAGAATATCAAGGAACTGTAACATCTGCACTAGCTGAAAGAAGAGGTGAAATGCAAGATCTTAAACTAGAAAATGGACAAGCTAGATTTACATATAAAATCTTAACAAGAAATCTTTTAGGATTAAGAAATATTCTTTTGACAGCTACAAAAGGAAACTTAGTTATGAATAACTTCATAATTGATAATGTTCCTTATACACATCAAGATGAAATTTATAGAAGAGGAGTACTAGTTTCTACTGATCCTGGAGTTGCAATGGGTTACTCATTAAATACTATCCAAGAAAGAGGTGAATTATTTACAGAACCAGGAACACCAGTTTACCAAGGAATGATTATCGGAATGAATAAATTTGATGCAGACTTAGACGTTAACCCTGTAAAGGAAAGACAGAAATCTGCTGTTAGAATGAAGCACGATGAAATTACGCAAACAACATTAAAGTCTATTAAAGCTTTAACTTTAGAATTCGCTCTTGTATTTATGAGAGATGATGAATTATTAGAAGTTACACCAAAGAGCTTAAGATTAAGAAAGCTTTACTTAACTAAGAACGAAAGATCTTGGAGTAAGAGAACAAACTTAACAGACATTGCTAAAAAATCAATGGGACAATAATAATCTCACAATAAGATAAAAAAGACTCCTTTTGGAGTCTTTTTTTACTTCCCAATTTTTATAAGGAGTTGCTTTCTAATTTCTAGTGACTTAACTAATATAGAAAAAGGGAACCCGACTCCTGTTTCTTCAAACTCTTCTGAAAGTTTATAAACTCCTTCGTAAACGCTTTCAGAAATAAGTCTAGATTCGTCGCAAGACATTATTATAGAAACGATTCTATCAAACATATGCAGCATGAAAGTCTTCTCCTCCTCTCTTAAAGTAGACTTGCTCTGAAACATTATTCGTAATTGTCTTGAAAGTATCTTTAAGCCAAACTTAGAAACTATTCCTGCGTCAATTAGAAAAAATTCAAAAGACATTAAGAAAGTTTCAATTTGCCTAGGAGAATACTCAATTGTATTTACTAAAACTTCTGCTTCTTTCTTGAGCTTCGCAACTGTCTCAATTGTACTTAGATCTAAATTTATTGGGTTAACCCTAGTGTCTAGACTAAAAGAATATTTTGGAATTTCAAGAACATGCTGCATTAGTCTTTCTTTGGTAAGAATTTACTTCCTAGATCACCTAGCACTTCAGCAATGTCCATAAATCTTGCTGGGAATATTATTGTAGAATTTTTCTCTTCTGCAATATTTGTTAAGGTTTGTAATGTTCTTAGTTCTAATGTAATTGGTTGAGCAGCCATAACTTTAGCAGCTTCTGCTAATTGCTTTGATGCTTGGAATTCTCCTTCTGCAGCAATAATTTTAGCTCTCTTCTCTCTTTCTGCTTCTGCTTCTTTAGACATTGCTCTCTTCATAGATTCTGGAAGTTCAATATCCTTTAATTGAACGATAGTAACTTCGATTCCCCATGTTTCTGTATGTTTGTCTAGAATTGTTCTAACTTCGTTATTAATCTCGTCAGTTTTTGTTAAAAGATCATCAAGTATAAATCTACCGATAATTTCTCTTACTGTTGTTTGGGCAATTTGGTCTACAGCAGAATTAGCATTAATAATTTGAGTGTAAGACTTTAAGGCATCTACGATTCTAAAATAAGCAACTCCAGCAACATCAATAGAGACATTGTCTTTAGTAATAATCTTTTGTGATTGAATTGGAAGTGTAACTGTTCTTGTGTCGATTAAGATTAATCTATCAACATAAGGAATAATAATTGTTAAACCAGGACCAACAATTTTTTGAGTTTTACCTAATCTTAAAACTATACCAACTTGGTATTGATTTACTATTCTTACCCCAGAAAAGATTGTCATTAGAATAAAGAATCCTACGAATAAAATTCCGCAAATAAATAGAAGTTCAAACATAAATGGAGATTAATAAATATACCCAGATTATAGTACAGAACTTAGTTTTTGTCTTGGGACTCAAGTCTTTCTAATATCTTCTTTTTTATTTCCGCAGCAACAATAAAACTGCTAAGAAATTCAAAAGAGAAGTCTTTTAGATGTTTTGCTGAATAGTCGTAAAATTCAATTAGAATATGATAATAATACTCGTTGAAGTTGAGTGATTTCTTAGATGTGTTTATTAAATCTACTAAGGTATCAAATTGATTTAGAATCGTTTTTACCTCACTCTCTTCCTTTCCTTGTAATTCAATTGAAATATTCTTTCTCATAACATCAAAAGAAGGGATTAGATTCGGTATAGTTTTGTTAATAAAACCGTAATAATCAGTTGTGACTTCTAAATAAGTATTTCCGTCGAATTCCATTTTCTGAACTGTCTTTGTCACCTCTTGCCCTAGAGATTCGTTAATTGTTCGATATATATATTGTTGCAAAGAATCCTCAAAATGAATTCTCTTCCAAGGCGTTGCACCACTTTCGGGAGTCCAATTTAATTTTTGGGCTTCAGAAAATGGTCTACTTGTATCTAAACTGAACATTTTTATTATTTAAAATTTATGGGACTTTAACAGTGAAGAAGATTAGCTAAAGCCCGACGTGTATTATTTCCACGTCCCATATATTGACAAGCCGAAGCCAATCAAAAATACAGCTAGCCTAATGTCTAGATTCATCCACATAGACATTAGGTTTTGTGCTACAAGAAAAGTTGTTACAACTGCAAACCCTATTGAGAAAAATAACTTCTTACCCTCGGCACCTTTCATGATCATTAAAGTAGTAGTCACACCAATGGGACCGGGGATGTTCATCATACCACCTGGTAACCCTGCGAAGCTAAGATACATGATGACCATACCTGCAAATTGCAATGCGAAATTCATTATTTGTCCTTTCCACCTGGCGGGGCTCTAAATTGAGCATAAATTAACTCCAGGTGTAAAAAAATCTAAATACGTTATATTCAAATTTTCTTACACCTGATTCTTCTTCACTTGTTAAAGATCGTCTAAATTCGAGCTTACGCATCGCGTTATTTAAACGATTAATTATATCATAAATATATAGTAAAGTTTCCAGAAAGCAGTGACAAGGTAAAGGTAAATGGGACTTTAACAGTGAAGAAGTTAAAGTCCAGAAAAATCTACAAACTATTGTCTGCAAGTATCGCAGAGATTATCAAGACCAACTGTCCTAATACTGCGAACCCAAGTCTTACTAGGTCTCTACTTTCAAAAATAATTTGTAGAGACGGAACGGAAGTTAGAAATGCGAACACAAAGATTAGATATGAGATTACCGGTGTGTCTTTCCTCTTGACCACGTCAGTGGTCCCACTTAGGATAAACTCCTTTGTAGGCGTATTTAGATACGCTATAAAGGCTCCTAATGAGGCCAAGCAGGAAATTATACTTAATGATTCAGTCGAATCTCCAAAATGTACTAGTGCCACAATTTGAAGAACCAAGCCAAAAATTCTTAGACTCCATACAATCTTATTCATTTTATATCCTTTCCACCTGGCGGGTTCAGTAATTCTGAACAACATTTAATTCCAGGTGTAAAAAAATCTAAATACTTTATATTCAAATTTTCCTACACCTGGTACTTCTTCACTTGTTAAAGATCTCTTAAATAGAGCAAAAAGCATCTTGTTTTAAGATGCGAAATTATAACATAATCGTTGTGGGTGGAGAGTTTAAAGGGGCCTTAACAGTGAGCTGTGATTTTAAAATCGTTAAGGCCATTTGGAAACTACAGGTACTTCTTTTCTTTCGTGAAGTTGAATGGGTCTTCGACTTTCCATTTCCTGTGCCTGATTCTCATCGCCCACTTATGAACGAAGAGGTCAAATCCGGAGTTGATAATTAAGTCCGCAATCCACTCACCCATAGTACTTTCTCCTTACGCAGCCTGACGATTTTTTATTTGGCTGCAGAGTGTCTACAAAATATTCACTCTGCAACCAAATATCTCACTGTTAAGTATCGTCGTAACTCGAGCTTTCGCATCGTGTTGTTAAGACAGGCTTATTATATCATAAAAATGAAAACATCCTGAAGGTGGTGGCTAAACGAAACGAATTGTTACTTTATACTCTTAATTCTCATTGAGACAATTTTTCTTGCCTCTATTCCTGTTATGAGCCATAACTCAACAACTGGAAACATTGCAGATAACCTGGCAATTTGAATGTAAATATCCATTGGGAATTGACTTAGATTTTCTGCATTTGATATTAACCATAACACTTCATCTAAATCATCTCTCAATTCTTGTGTTCTTTTAATAAAGCCTTCGTCAGATTCGTTCTTTAATTTATCAATTCTATAAAGGATTTCTTCTTCTACATATTCTTTTATAGATAGTGGATTGATAATTATTCTTGGAGCAATCTTTAAAAGAAAACTTTCAAATTGATCAAGCTCATTTATAAAATCTAGCTTCGAATTCCGTAAGTTACCTATAACAGAATTTAAATACTCTTGAGTGAATGGGATTGTATTCTTATAAATAGATTGTAATCTGTCTTTTATTGCTGCTGGATCTATATAAAAGTTATGTTTTCTAATTAAAGAATTTTCTGGAAGGGGTATTTCTGGTACTGAAGAATCTTGTGTAAATGTTTGTTTATTAAAGTCCATATTATTTATTTTAGTTTAAGGGACTTTAACAGTGAAGAAGAAAGAGAATGCTGTCAAAGTACCCTTGGATGCTCCTGCTATTCTAAACTAGCCGAGGCCAGTCAGAACAAAAAGATATCTCAGGTACCACGGTTGGTACTTGAGGCGTTCCTGTCGATTACAATAATCAATAACTTTTTGTGAGCTTTTGTAGCCACACACTAAATTAGTAACTGTTAATTCGATTTTGTTTATACCTACTGTACTTGGTTGTGACATGATACTCTCCAATTATGTTAACTAAATTAACTGCCAATTGAGCACCGAAATGCCCATGTTGCAGTTAATTTAGCTCTTCTTCACTTGTTAAAGATCGTCTTAATAGGGCTTTCGCACCTTGTTTTAAGACTATGTATTATACCATATTTAGGATATTTTGTCGCCGTAACCTGCCGACATAACTATGGTGAAGCGAGCCGCAGGCGAGCGGCATTATTCTTATTCTCATTCTTTTGGATTTCTTAATTCGAATTTCGTGCTTTGTAAAACTGCTACTCTACCAATAGTGCCACAGGTATAGTTATAACTGCCAAACAAATGCTATAGGTGGGCTAAAGCCAAGCAAAATCTACAAGCTCGCACTGCTCGCTTAAGATTTGGCCTGTAATTTCAAAGGTTTACTATCTTATAGTTTTGTGATATAATTGTCACATCTTCGCATTTAGCTTCTTGAACTAGTGTAAGAATTATAAATATTTTCCCAGAAGCTACTGAGTCCCGACAAGTCGGGACGGAATCGAGATCCGAGCACGATGTTCTGGTTTAAAGAACTATCTAATCAGATTAAGGATTTTCATTTTAGCGGGATATATTTATTTTTTTATTCATTAGTTATGGACAATCAACGTTCAAACAATCGAAAACCAGGCGGTTTTCAAAAAAGAAAATTCCCATACAAGGGTGCATCAGACAGGTCTAGTACGAGATCTAACGATGATAGAAGACCACGAGCAGAAGGAAGCTACAATAACAATAGAAGCGACTTTCTAACTGGCGGTGATCGTTTACCAGAAAGAAAACCTTTCGCTGACGATACAAGAGATTTGAGAAAATCTGATTCAGACTATTCTTTCCGAACTCCTACTAGCAACAGAGGACCAAGAAGATATGGATCTAGTACGGGATCATCTGATTCAAGATCTTCAGACTCAAGATCAACTGGAAATTCTAGCTATGGAAATAGATCTGAAGGAAGTTCTTCTAATTATAATAGAAGTTCTGATAGTAGATCATCAGATAGCAGATCGACTGGTGGATACAGCAGAGGTGGAAGTTCTTATGGAAATCGAAGCGGCGGCGGATATGGAAACAGATCTGGCGGTGGCTACGGTAACAGAGGTGGTGGAAATAGAAACAGAGGCACTGCTCAACATATTAATGAAAGTAAATACATTAAGAAAGCCGAGAAAGTTGAAGAAGTAGTATATACACCAAAGCATATGTTTAATGATTTTGATTTAGACGCGAAAATCAAGAAAAATGTTGAATACAAGGGATATAAATCCCCAACTCCTATTCAGGACCAAACTATACCAGCAATCCTACAAGGTAGAGATGTGTTAGGAATTGCAAACACTGGAACAGGAAAAACAGCTGCTTTCTTATTACCTTTAATTAATAAGGTAATTAAAAACCCAAACGAAAAAGCATTAATTATTGTTCCTACAAGAGAACTTGCGTTACAAATTGAAGATGAATTTAGAGATTTCTCAAAGTTCATGAATATGTACTCAGTTCTATGTATTGGAGGAGCTAATATTAGAGCTCAAATGTATGGATTAAAGCGAAGATACAATTTTGTAATTGGTACACCAGGAAGACTTAAAGACTTAGTTAATAGAAGAATGATTGACCTTTCACAGTTCAATAACATTGTTTTAGACGAGGTTGATAGAATGTTGGATATGGGATTTGTAGATGATGTTCGATACTTAGTGGATAAATTTCCAAAGGAAAGACAGTCTCTATTCTTCTCTGCAACATTAGAGAGACAAATGGAAGCAATTATCAATTCTTTCTTAAAAGATCCTGTAAAAGTTTCTGTTAAGACTGGAGATACAGCAAAAAATGTTGATCAAGATATTGTAAGAATTCAACCAGGACAAAATAAAATTGATGTTTTGAAAGAAATGCTACACAAACCAGACTTCTATAAAGTATTAATCTTTACTAGAACAAAGATTGGAGCAGATAAACTTGCAAGAGAACTTTATCAAGACGGATTTGCTGTTGATGCGATTCACGGAGATAAATCTCAATACAAAAGACAACAAGCACTTTACAAATTTAAAAATGAAAAGATTAGTATTCTAATAGCTACTGACGTTGCAGCAAGAGGATTAGACATCCCAAATGTAAGTCACGTTATTAACTATGATGAACCTGCTACTTTCGAAGACTATGCACATAGAATTGGAAGAACAGGAAGAGCTAATAATAAAGGGTTTGCGTTAACTTTTGTAGGAAAGTAACTTGAATCTTGGCGAGTCCCGAGAATCGGGACGAGCTTTAGATTTTGTTATCCTGAGTGAAACGAAGGATCTTAATAAAGCACGAAATTCGAATATCGAAATTAAAAAGAGGACTCAGAAATGGGTCCTCTTCTTTCTTAATTTCTATACTTAAGGAGTTGATGTAGTTGTTGTTGAACTAACACTACTTGTACTACTTTTATCTGACATGCTCATTACAGCATAAACTATTGCAGCCAATATAATTACAACGATAATAACTAGTAAAATAGTTCCTGTTTGATCTGTAGTTGCAGGTGTTGTTGTGGTAGTTGTTCCAGTTGTAGTAGTTGTGCTTTGGGCTCCACTAACTTGTGCATGAACGTTAAGAGTGAATAAACTTAAGCTGAGTGCGATTACCATGAAGACTTTTCCTAAATTGTTTCTCATACTTTAATTAGTAAAAAATAAACTATATAGTACTGGTATGTGTAAATTGTAACTCTATGGGTTAAAGATGTAAAGATTTTATAAATATTGGCGTCATTTGGTCGTTACTCAGCATTACGACTAGGCCGTGCTACAGCCTATTAAGTTTTCCTATCCCCTCCTGCTCACTTTGTTCGCTTTCCTCCCCTTAATCTAAGGGGAGGTGATCAGGAGGATCGGAGGGGATATTACTCAGTCTTGTGCTACAAGCTATTTATTGTCATTGCGTGGAGTCGCAGACGACGTGGCAATCCCATAAAATTCAAGTTCAGTATTCTCTATTCTTCCTTTTTTGTAACCAAAAAAGTAACAAAAAAGT
>JBDSRX010000077.1:0-2775 GCA_039929105.1 Candidatus Dojkabacteria bacterium | reverse complement strand
TTTGGAGACCGCTATTCTACCCTTGAACTACGCCCGTAATGAGGCCGCAAATTAAAAGTTTTTTTTCTTCTCTGGCAACTATTTCACCCGGAGATTTAAAAAGAAAATCCTCTAAATCTGTGCGATTCGAAGCAAAAACCTTTACTTCAAACAGTTAACATCTAAATTTTTATTTCACGCAGATTTTAAAAAAGATTTAGGCAGATTAAAGCAGATTTACTTTATATAAAAATCAAATTTAATCTGCTTTAATTTGCAAAAATCAGTGTGAAACAAAAATCTAAATAATCTTTTATCCCGATAGCTATTGTGAGTAGCAAAATACTTTACCATTCAATTATGCTAACAAAGCATTTTTCAATCCTTCAAAATCAACAGAAACCTGCTCTCCTGAAACTAAATTTTTAAGAGAATATGAATTATTTGCAATTTCCTGATCACCTGCAATTACAGCAAACGGAATCATGCGTTTATCAGCATATTGAAACTGTTTCCCCACTTTTACATTATCAGGATACAATTCTACTTTTATATTTTCTTGTCGCAATTTCTGGATCGCTTGCGACGCATATAAAGCTTCGGCATCGCCGTAATTGATAAACAACGCTTTTGAAGTTGCTGCAACAGTATCAGGAAACAATTGCAATTCTTCTAAAACCAGATAAATTCGGTCTAAACCAAAAGAAATTCCAACGCCACTCATATTTTTTAAACCAAAAATACCCGTTAAATCATCATATCTTCCGCCGCCGCCAATAGACCCCATTGAAACGGTTTTTGGAGCTGCTACCTCAAAAATAGCTCCTGTGTAATAATTTAGTCCGCGTGCCAATGTCACATCAAGATCTAAAGTGGCTGTTGCTAAACCTAAAGTTGCCACATTGTCACAAATAAATTTCAATTCCTCAACACCTTTCATTCCTTCTTCCGAAGAAGACAACAATTCTGAAAGCTGTTTTATTTTATCTGAAAAAGTCCCTGTAAAATTAAAAAGAGGCTGTACTTTAACCAACGCTTCTTCGGCAATACCTTTTTCAATCATTTCTTTTTTTACCCCATCTTCACCAATTTTATCCAGTTTATCAAGAGCTACGGTAAAATCAATCAATTTATCCGAAGCACCGATAACTTCGGCAATTCCGGATAATATTTTTCTATTGTTGATTTTAATCGTAACACCTTCCAAACCTAAAGAAGTAAAAACCGTATCATATAACTGAACCAATTCAACTTCCTGCCAAAGCGATTTTGAACCTACAACATCAGCATCACATTGATAAAATTCTCTATAACGTCCTCTTTGAGGTCTGTCTGCTCTCCAAACGGGTTGAATTTGATATCTTTTAAAAGGAAATTCAATTTCGTTTTGGTGTTGTACCACATATCTCGCGAACGGAACAGTTAAATCATAACGCAAGGCTTTTTCAGAAATTTTTCCAGTAAATTTATTCAGTTCAATTCTTTGATCCAGATTGATTGTTTCTGCCGAATTAACCTGAAGAGATTCTATTGATTCCGGCAATTCAATTTTATTTTTATTGAAGAAAAAGTTACCTGAATTTAATATTTTAAAAATCAGTCGATCACCTTCTTCTCCATATTTCCCCATTAAGGTATCTGAATTTTCAAACGAAGGAGTTTCTATCGGCTGAAAGCCAAATTTCTCAAAATTATTTTTTATGGTCTGAATAATATATTGACGTTTTGACACCTCTGCAGGCGAAAAATCTCTTGTTCCTTGTGGTATGCTTGGTTTTGAAGCCATTTTTCTTTTATTTTAGATTTTAGATTTCTGATTTTAGATTATTTCCCAATCTTTATCTCAAAAAATCCTGAAATTAATTTCTTATTGATTTTTGATTTTGGTTAAAACCGCAAATCGTCTGCAAATATCTTATTTTTTAAAATAAATAATGCCTGTTCGAAAACAAACTTGTAACAAAAAACGTATTTTCGTGACAAATTGGTCATGATGCTAAAATTATTTAAAGAAAATATTCGAATTGCTTTTGGTTCTATCAAAACACAATTGTTGCGTACCATTCTTACCGTATTAATTATTGCGATTGGGATTACCGCTTTAGTGGGGATTTTGACTGTTGTAACAGCACTTAATAACACCATTTCAACCAATTTTGCTTCTATGGGAGCAAATACTTTCAACATCAACCAGTACGAAAATAACCTTAAAAACCGCGGAAGCAACGAACGTGAAATTGTAAATCCTATTATTTCATATCCGGAAGCAGTCGCTTTCAAGAACAAATATAGATACCCTTTTACAGAAACTTCTTTATCCTTTACAGCCACAAAAACGGCAGAGGTTAAGTATTTAGATAAAAAAACAGATCCGGAAATTCAGATTCTTGGTGTTGATGAACATTTTATAGGCAACTCTGGTCTGGAAATTAGTTTAGGACGTAGTTTTAATCAATTCGACATTGATAACAATACTTATTCCTGCGTTGTTGGGTCTGATTTTGAGAAAGGATTATTAAAAGATTTGAACCCTATTGATAAAACAATTTCAATTCGCGGTGCCCGATTTAAAGTTATTGGCGTTTTAAAAGAAAAAGGTTCAACATTTGGCAACAGTCAGGATTTACGTGTTTTAATTCACATTCAGGTTGCCCGTTCCTTATTTACTGCGCCTAATATCAATTATACAATGAGCGTAATGGTTTCTAAAAAAGAACTTTTAGACCAGGCAATTGACAATGCAACAAGTACAATGCGAAGAGTTCGAAAATTGAGTCCAACGCGTGACAATAATTT
>JBDSRX010000076.1:0-49557 GCA_039929105.1 Candidatus Dojkabacteria bacterium | reverse complement strand
TTTCGTAATTTAAAAATTATATTAATAATTAATTAATATAACAATAATTAACTCTATTTATCAAAAATTCAATTTTTTAAGATTTTACACTATTTAGTCTTTTGGCTATATCTTTAATACCAACCTATAAGCATTATCCATCTCCTCTGCCCAATAATGCCTGCAGGTAAGGCTTAGAAGTGGTTTTGTGATATAATTCAACATTTATCTATAACTTTATATAAATGGGGTTGTTAAAAGGCTCATTAGACAACAGAATTGAAGCTTTGCCATCGTTGGAGGAGGTAGGCATACAACTTGTAAGGAATAAGGAAGAATTCAGCCCTACAGATACCTGTGAAGACTATGCAGCAAACCATTTGCGAGTTGTTTTAAATATTCCTAACTATATTTCGAATGATCTTATAATTGCTGTTATAAATAAAGCATTATGTGTTGATGCTCTTAAGACTCATAAATCAATACCCGATAACGAATATTCAAGTAATTTTATTGTTGTCTATATAAACTTCTTTTTAAATAACTTCTACCTACTAGATTTAGATCATCATGGAATAGAAGGAGCTTCTTTGGCAATATCGCATTGGGCGAAAGTTGAAGAAATAAAAGAAGGAATTGTAATAGTAACTTCTAAACTAAATTATGAAGGAGTTTACAAACATACAGTAAATAATCCAGAAATATTAGAAACATATTGTGTCGGAAGAAATTCTTTTAGTTTTATAGATATAAAAGACCTAGCTTCTTTGTTTAAACCCTATATGTCTGCAGAATGCTGACGCAGTAATAGTTATAGAGATTTCGCGTTTAAACGCGATTTAAGACTTACAAATTAAGAAGGTGTCTAATTGTATTCCTATACTTTTACACTTGGACTCAACTTTACTGAGAGATGCTAATTTGAAGTTAATAACTCAATATATTATTTAAAATTCTTAGTTATTTCGAAATGACTGATTTCCAATTTTGGATGAAAGCTAAAAAAGAAGGCATTTCTTTAAATGATGATCAGAAAGATTTCTTAAAAAAATTAGGGATAATTCGTATCGGAGCGAGTGCTTTGGAAAAGGATGGAATTGACTGTTTTAGGTATGTTCAACTTATTTTATCAGAAAAAGGTAAGAATGAGTTTACTAGACCTATTGAGAACATAATTTGTGAGCTACTTGAATCTGACTCAATTAATATCGAATTGTCACCTGATCCAGACTTTACAGATTATGAGTATGCTGTTATTTATTTCTCGTATGATATATCGGATCTAGATAATAATGGTCTTTATCTAAAACATATAGGACTCTTATTTAGACTTGAAGGAAAATATCCCTTAGTAATCTCTAAGCTTGGAGATTTAGATGTTGTAATACACACAGTCAATAACAGCCATTTAAACTTAATATATACAGGAATAAACTATCCTGGCAACATCTTCTTTGTTAAAACTAAGAATTTAAAATAGATCTCGTGGAACTCTTTGTAGTATCCATTAAATAGGAACTTGTAGAATATTTATACGAAATATGAGGCTTACTGAGTATAATCTCAAGAAGCAGGTTCCTGTTTAGTAAGTATCTTTCTTTGGATTTCATTTACATATTGTCTAAACTCTTCGTCATCAACTATCTTTTGTAAAACCTCTTTTTGATTACTAGTATCTAAAGTTAAAGCTTTCTTTAATTTAGCTAATATAATATCTTTAGCTTTCTCAGATGGAATTTGTTCGAATTTTAACTTTGCCATTAGACATTAGAATCATTAATTCAAATATCATTTGATTTGCTCAAGCTCCTGATTCCTGGTTATAGAATCAGGTCTTGCGACTGGTTCGAGGGATTCTTTCTGTTGTGAAATTATTTTATGATTCAATAGTTTTTATACAATAGCTACTGCAGCTACTTTATCACCATCCTTAACTCTCATCAAGGTTACTCCAGCAGTTTGTCTATTTCTTAAAGGTAAATCTTTTGTAGGTATCTTAATTGCTTGTCCCTTTACGCTTAAGATTAATAACTCTTTATTTGGATGGTCTAATACTCTTGCAACAACTAATGTTCCTGTCTTAGAGTTAACTCTAGCTGCAAATATTCCAGATCCACCTCTCTTTTGTAATGTAAATTGAGAAAGCTCAGTCATCTTACCAAATCCATTCTCTGCAATAGTAAGCATCATAGCCTCTTCTTTTCTAATTATATCCATAGATATAACCTCATCTTCTGGCTTTAGCTTTATTCCTCTTACTCCTTGAGAAGATCGGCCAGTTTCACGAACATCTTCTTCATGGAAGTGTATAGACTTAGCTAACTTAGAAACTAATATAACCTGATCTTTTCCATCAGTTGGTTTAACCCAGATTAATTCGTCACCTTCTGTTAATGTAATTGCAATTAATCCATTAGATCTAATATTATTAAATTCTTCTAATAAAGTCTTCTTCACTACTCCCTTCTTTGTAGCCATAAACAAGAATTTATAATCCTTACCCTGTCTCTCTTTTGCTTCTTCATCTTCTTGTTCAACATCTTCATCTAGAATCTTTCCACTTGCAGACTTTGTAAGTACAGAAGTTACTAATTCTCCATTCGATATATTAATTAAGTTTACAATCGGAAGTCCTTTTGCTGTAGCTCCATATTCTGGAATTTCATGAACTTTCATAATATAAACTTTTCCTTTGTTTGTTAAGAACATAATCTCATCATGAGTATTACAGTCGAATACATGTCTTACAGAATCATCTTCTTTTGTAGCAACTGCTTTCTTTCCAGATCCTCCTCTATTTTGTGTTCTATAAGTATCGTACTTAACTCTCTTAATATACCCTTGTGTACTAATCATTACGAATGTCTTCTCATTTACTATAAGATCTTCCTCGCTTAATTCGTCTACATCTCCTTTAAATACTTTTGTTCTTCTCTCATCACCATATTTCTCTTTAATTTCAGCTAACTCTACTTTGATAATGTTTAGAATTTCAGCTGGTGAGTTAAGAAGCTTTAATAATTCTTTAATTGTCTTTAAAACTTCTTTATATTCAAGTTCAATCTTCTCTCTTTCTAAAGCGGCAAGTCTTGCAAGTCTCATGTCTAAGATAGCTTGTGCTTGAATGTCCGATAGCTTAAATGTTTTCATTAAGTTTACTTTAGCTACTTCTACATCTTTAGATTTTCTAATAGTAGCGATAACCTCATCTAGATGGTCTAATGCGATCATTAATCCTTCTAATATATGCTCTCTTTCTTTTGCTTTTCCTAATTCAAACTCATTTCTTCTAATAACAATTTCTTGTCTGTGAGCAATAAAATACTGAATATAATCTCTTAGATTTAGAACATGTGGTTCACCATCAACAAGTGCAAGCATGTTTGCACTAAAGTTCTTTTGTAATTCTGTATATTTATATAACTGATTTTCAACTGTTTTTGGTTTTGCTTCTCTCTTTAATTCAACAACTATTCTAATACCTTCTCTATTAGACTCGTCTCTTAAGTCTGAAATTCCTTCAATCTTCTTATCTTTGTACAATTGAGCTATTCTAGCTAATAAAACAGCTTTGTTAACTTGATAAGGTAATTCTGAAATAATAATTCTAAATTTACCACCTTTCATTTCTTCTATTCGAGAGACAGCTCTCATTAAGATTCCTCCTCTACCCGTTTCGTAAACCTGTGCAATGTTTTTTTGATTATACATTGTTGCTCCAGTTGGAAAGTCTGGTCCTTTAATATCTTTTAAAAGCTCCTTAATTTCAATTTGACTCTCAAATTTATGGAATCTATCTTTACTTAATTTATCAATATCAGCAATATTTTTAATGTCTTTCTCATAATCAATACCTAATTTCTTAATATTCTCAAAATCCCATGAGTTTCCAGAATCAATTGTTCTCAAAACTGCATTAACAACCTCATTTAAGTTGTGAGGTGGGATTTTTGTAGCCATACCAACTGCAATACCTTCACTTCCGTTAATCAAAAGGTTTGGTAATCCTGTAGGTAGAACTACAGGTTCGATTTCGTTTTCGTCGTAGTTAGGTAAATAGTTAACTGTATGCTCTACTCCTTCAAGCATCTTAGCTCCAACTTTTGCAAGTCTTGCCTCAATGTATCTAGCAGCAGCTGCAGAGTCTCCATCAATAGATCCGAAGTTTCCTTGTCCATCAATTAAAGGATATCTAAGGTTAAAGTCTTGTGCCATTCTAACAAGAGCATCGTTAATAGATGCGTCTCCGTGAGGATGGTATTTACCCATAGTTTCTCCAGAAATTCTTGCAACCTTCTTATATGCAGATCCAGGCATAATACCCATCTTATACATAGCATAAAGAATTCTTCGTTGAACTGGTTTAAGTCCATCTCTAACCTCAGGCAAAGCTCTAGCAACAATAACGCTCATGGCGTAGTTGATATAACTTTGCTTAAGTTCTGTAACAATTCCTCCTTGGACAGATCCTTCTGCTTCGTGAAGAGCTGGCACAGTTGAATCTAATGCTAGATCTTCGTTATTGTCTTTTAATTTTCCTTCGTCTGCCATGATTAATATGATTTTAATAGTCTAATTGTGCTTCTTCTGAATACATTTCGATAAACTTTCTTCTTGGTGCTACTTCTTCACCCATTAATACATCAAACATTCTATTTGCTTCTTCTGCATCCTCTATAAATACTCTCTTCATTAGTCTAGTTTTAGGATCTAAAGTAGTTTCCCACAATTGTTGAGGATTCATTTCACCCAAACCCTTAAATCTTTGCACCACTGGTGGTTTTGTTGGTTTTCTTTCCTTCAATAATTTCTCCTTAGCAGCATCATCTTTAACCCAAACAAAATCATTTGCAGAGAAGATCACTTTAAATAATGGTGGTTGAGAAATATATAAGTGACCACCTTCTATTACTGGTCTTAGATATCTATAAAACAATGTTAATAACAATGTATTAATATGGTTTCCATCAACATCCGCATCGGCCATTAATACAATAGTATGATACCTTAACTTTTCTATTTCAATAGTTTGTCCGATTCCACATCCCAAAGCTCTAATTAAATCGCTAAGTTCTGTATTAGCTAGAACTTTATCTAGTCTGTATTTCTCAACATTTAAAGGTTTTCCTTTTAATGGGAACACTGCTTGAATATGTCTATCTCTACCCTGCTTTGCAGATCCTCCCGCTGAGTCTCCTTCTACAATTAATAATTCAGAATTCTTTGGATCTTTAGAAGAACAGTCTGCTAGTTTACCTGGTAGTCCTCCTCCTTCAAATACACTTTTTCTAATAACAGCATCTCTAGCTGCTTTCGCTGCTGTCCTTGCTTTATTAGCCAACATCACCTTACCCATAATAGCTTTTGCTTCTAATGGGTTTTCTTTTAAGAATACTTTTAAATCTTCTTCAACAACTTTTCTTACTGCTTGAGTAACTTCTTGATTATTTAATTTTCCTTTTGTCTGACCTTCAAATTGTGGTTCTGAAAGTTTTACTGAAATTGCCGCAGTCATTCCCTCTCTCACATCTTCTCCTGTTAATTTCAATTCTTTATCTTTTTCTGTTCCAAACTCATCCATATAAGAGTTAATACTCTTTGTTAATGCCATTCTTAATCCAGATACGTGTGTACCTCCGTCTGCATTAGGAACGTTATTAGCATAAGCGTACTCATTGATTTGAATATCGTCTGTATATTGTAAAGCTACTTCAACTTCAATTTCATCCTGTGTTCTCTTAGTATAGAAGATACTCTTTTGCGGAGATTTTACATGAGCATTTAGATGTTTAATATAAGATTTAAGTCCTCCTTGAAATAAGAAAGCATAGTAATCTTCATCTCCTTTTCTTCTATCTATGATCTCAAATTTAATTCCTCCATTTAGATATGCATTTTGTCTTAATCTAGATGCAACAGTCTTATAATTGAATACAACAGTATTAAATATAGAAGCATCTGGTTTGAATGTTACTTTTGTTCCTGATAATGTTGTTTTACCAATTTCTTTTACTTTGAAATCTGGAATACCAATTTTATATTCTTGAGTATAGATCTTTCCACCTTTGTAAACTTCAATCTTACACCATTCACTTAATGCGTTAACTACTGAAAGTCCAACTCCATGTAATCCAGAACTTACTTTATAAGTATTTTTATCGAATTTTCCTCCAGCATGAAGAATAGTAGCAGCTAATTCAAGAGCACTAACCTTCTCTGTTGGATGAATATCAACAGGAATACCTCTACCATTATCCTGAACAGTAACAGATCCATCTTCGTTTAGAATAACTTGTGCAGAATCAGCCTCTCCAGCTAAAGCTTCGTCTATGGCATTATCTACAATTTCCCAAATCAAATGGTGTAAACCAGCTTCGTCCGTACCTCCAATATACATGGCAGGTCTCTTTCTAACAGCCTCTAAACCTTTTAGAACTGTTATATTTGAAGCGTTATAGTCGTTATTTTGTTTTTTATCTTTATCAGACATACCCTCAGATTTTAAAGGAGATTGCTAAAAAGTCAATACCTATAATGTTAGCTATATTGGTTAATAAAGCCCGGAACTTAATTCTTGCTTACCTTCCCGAGGTAGGCAGGCAGAATTGCGTTTCGGGCTTTTTATATTACTTTACTTGTTTTTCTTAGATTCTCTTTCCAATTTATGCTTTATAGCGACTTCTAGCTCTCCAATTACTGGAACGCTGTACACGACTATTGCAGTTAATAGAACAGACATAACACTTACTAGAATACCTTTATTAGCTTCTGCAATTGCTGTTTGTGGAATAAATGCTGTGTCTATCCCATCTTTCTTAATATATACAACTTGTGATCCACCATTTCTACCATTTGTGTAGAATTGAACGTGTTGCTCGAAGAATGCAAATGCTATTGCTGCAAAAATTACTAAAACAACTACTAAAGTTTCAATTATTAAAACAAATTCACTATCTTCTGATTCTTCTTTTCTTGATCTCCATTTTGAAAGTCTATCTACTGTTGTTTTAAGTGTAATTATTATAGATCTATATATAAGAACAAATAATATTGCGTATAAAGTCATTCTAAATATAACTTTAATTACTTCATCTGTAACCATATCTCCAGCTCTCAAGTTTGGAACTGTTGCAAGCCAATAAATAATAAAAGCAAACAACAATGTGCTTCCCCATGCGTAAATCACAAAGGCTAACTTCTTCATAAACTATAAATAATAAGTAAAAATATTCTATGTGCTAACTATATTGTTAACTAAAGATAATGATAACTTTAAATTTGTACTCATCTTTATACCTAAGTACATTTCTAGCAATTTGTCCGATTTAGACATGTTATCTTTATCACCTAAATAATAGTTTATCAATTCTTCGACAAGCTTTAAAGCCTTTTCTCGAGAATTATCTTCTTTTGTTAATGAATCAATTATCTTTGTTCTATCTACATAATTACCATTAATGAACTCTGGCCTCTCTTTATTATGAGATATTTTTGATGTAATTCCTATATTTAATGATCTAGAATTTATAGTTTGAAGGAGTGTGTCCGTATTCTTTGAAATTAATACTATTAATGTATCCTTTGGAGGTTCCTCTATTATTTTTAATAAAGAATTCTGTGCTTCTGTAGTTAACTTCTCTGCTTGGAATATTAATAATATTTTTGTTTCGTCATTTTTATTCCATATCCAGCTACTAAAACTTTTTAGGGGTTCTACTCCAATACTTTTACCATCAGCTCTAATTTCAAAAACAGAAATAGCTGCTAAATCTATATCAGGATAAATTTTAGAAATTTCTAAAACTACATTATTTTTTTCTAAAATATCTATTCCCTTTGTGTCTAATAGAATGGGTTGATAAAGCATATTTCTTCCTTTCACAAATTTAATTAAGTGTATATAATAGTATACATAGCGTCTATGTTAAATATTATGTCTAAAAATCAATATAGGTAAATGGATACAAATTCGCAACCTCAAAATACACAACCTGCTGCTAAAGCACCTCTTCCATCTCTAAGTGATATCTTAGAAAAGACTAAAGAGGTTTTGAATCGTGCAACAGTTACGGAACCATCTTTAAATGTAGATCCAGTAAAATCCTCATCTGTTCCACAGAACTCTGTTTCTGTTAGAGGTATTGCAAACGTACTAGATGCTCTGCTTGCTCGAAGTACCATTACTACAGATCAGTATAACGCATTTAAATTTGAATCTGTTAATTCTAACAAACCCATCGATCAGGTTCTAATAGAACATGTAGTTATTAATTCAACAGACCTTGCAAAAACATACGCTGAAATGCGAGGAGTTGGGTTTATTGATCTTGGAGACTTAGTAATAAATTTAGATGTCCTAAATAAAATTACAGCTGAAATTGCAAAATCTTCACAAGCTATAGTGTTTGAAGAATTACCAGTTAAAGTTAAAGTTGCTATGAAAGATCCATTGGATCTTCAAAAAATTAAGTATTTAGAATCAATTATTGGTAAAAAAGTAGAAGCATATTATGCATCTGAAGATGATATTGACAATATTATTAATACTAAGTACGGTGCTCAAATAGGTAATGATGTTACACAAGCACTTGAAGAGGTAGGAGGTAACTTAATAGATATAAATAAAAGTTATCAAGATGCTAATGTTTCAGATAATGAAAATGCTCCTATAATTAGAATTGTGAATATGATTTTAGATTATGGAGTGAAGAATAAAGCATCTGATATTCATATAGAACCGAGAGAAAAGAAAGTTGTTGTTAGATTTAGAATTAGAGGTATCTTAAGTGAGGGTCTTACTATTCCTAATACTCTACTCAGTCCTGTTATCGCCAGAATTAAAATTTTATCTGATTTAAAAATTGATGAAAAAAGAGTACCTCAAGATGGAAGATTTCAAGTAAAAAGTGAAGAAACAGTCGTGGATGTCAGAGTTTCAATAATGCCAAGTATTTATGGTGAAAAGATCGTAATGAGACTTTTGGCAAAAACGGAGACTGCATTGAGTTTAGAGGACTTAGGCATGAGAGGAATTGCATTCAGTAGATTTAAAGAAGCATTAAAGAAAACTCAAGGAGTTATTCTAGTAACTGGACCTACAGGATCTGGTAAAACACAGTCATTATCTAGCGCATTAAAGATCCTTAATAATGTCGATGTGAATATAATGACATTAGAAGACCCAGTTGAAATTAGAGTTGATGGTGTAAATCAAGTCCAAATTAACCCTGAAGTTGGATTAACTTTCGCAAGTGGTTTGAGATCTTTTTTAAGACAGGATCCGGATGTAATTATGGTTGGAGAAATTAGAGACTCAGAAACAGCTTCTTTAGCTATTCAATCTGCTCTTGTTGGTAGACTTGTACTTTCAACTATTCATACAAATAGTTCAGGTGGAGCATTTATTCGTTTACTTGATATGGGGATTGAACCATTCCTACTCTCTTCAACAGTAAATGTGGTTGTTGGACAACGTTTGGTTAGAGTTCTTTGTAATAATTGCAAGAAATCTTATGAAGCAGGATCAGACATGATGATAGAGCTACATAAAGAATTAGATATCCTAAAAGAATTTAATATCTATAGTGCTGACCATCAATTAAAGCTTCATTTCGATAAAAATACAGATAAAGTTATATTATATAACCCTGTAGGGTGTCCGAAATGTAACAATACTGGTTACACTAGCAGAACAGGAATCTTTGAAGCATTAAAAATGTCAGAAAAAATTTCAGCAGCAATAGTGAGTAAGGCAACTATAAAGCAGATTAATGATATTGCAATTTCCGAAGGAATGATTACAATGATACAAGACGGCTTCATGAAAGCTTTAGAAGGTGTAACTAATTTAGAGGAAGTATTGAGAGTTAGAAACGAATAAAATTTTAGAATTATCATAATGCCATTAATTAATATAGGAAATAGAAATACAACAGCACCATCGACGACTCCAGTTGGTAGTCCGAATGATGCACCTATACCAACTCCATCTTTAGCAGATTTAGCACCTTTGCCAAATAAAGAATTACCAAAAGCTCAAGAGATAGTGAGTATGCCAGCTTCTGAAGTAGTAATTCCAGCAGTTCAAATAGCACCTACTCCTACGCAGCAATTGGTTCAGCAAAAGCAAGAGTTTAATAATCTTTCCAATCAAATTAGTAATATTGCTAATACAATGTCTAAACCTATAGAGGTTAAGCCACCTACTAGTTCAATTAATGACATTATGAATCAAGCTAAACAAGCTGTTACACCTGTTGTAACAGAAACTTCTAAACCAATTACTCAACCAATAGTAAATAAAGATGGAATGAAAGATCCTGCATCAAACCTAGATGAGAAACTTGATAGATTAAATAAACTTGATACTCCTCAACCAGTAATGCCAACAACTCTACCTACAGCAACAACACCTGCACCAGGTATTGAGTCGGGTGTTCTAACAAATAAAACCTATACATTAAATGATTTTTTAAATGAAGCGATGAAACAAGGTGCATCGGATGTCCATATATCAGTAGGTTATAGAGTAATGATTAGGGTTAATGGTGAATTAAAAACAATTGAATCCCCTCTTGTTACACCTGAATATGTAAACGAATATGTAAAACAATTATTAAAAGGAAGAACAGTAGTGCAAGACAAAATCTTTGAATATGATATGACATATAGCTTAGGTTTAAGAAGATTTAGAATTAATATCTTTAAAGAAAGTGCTACATATTCAATTGCAGCTAGAGTTATTTCGGAATCTATTCCAACGGTTGAACAATTAGATTTACCTCCATTAATGAAAGAGTTCTCTAAGTATCCAAACGGATTGGTTTTAGTTACAGGACCTACTGGGTCTGGTAAATCTACAACTATTGCATCTGTTATTAATCTTATAAATTTAACAGACGCAAAGCACATTATTACTTTAGAAGATCCTGTTGAGTATGTATTTCCAAAAGGATTAAGTATTGTTGACCAAAGAGAATTCGGACAAGATTTTGAATCTTGGGGAAGTGCTCTTAGAGCAATCTTAAGACAAGATCCCAATATTGTATTGGTTGGAGAAATGAGAGACTTAGAAACTGTTGAAGCAGCCCTAAGAATTGCTGAAACTGGTCACTTAGTATTTGCTACTCTACATACAAATAGTGCATCACAAACAGTTGATAGAATTATTGATATGTTCCCTGCTGAGAAGCAGGAACAAGTTAAAGTTCAATTAGCCTCAGTTTTACAAGCAGTGATTTCACAAAGACTCGTAAAGACATTAAATAACTCTAGAGTTGCAGCAATGGAAATTTTAATAGGAACATCAGCAGTTAAAAACACAATTAGAGAAAGCAAAGGCATACAATTAGATAATATTATCCAAACTGGTGCAGATTTAGGTATGATATCTATGGAGAAATCACTGGTTAAGTTAGTTAAAGAAGGAAAAGTTTCATCAGATGTTGCTAAAGTTATTGCTAATAGACCAGCAGATTTCGATATTTTATTACAAAGAGGTTAATAATAAATAAACATGGCAGAATTTAAATATATTGCAGTATCAAATACAGGGCAAAGAATAGAAGGCGTAAAAGAAGCTGAAACTCAAAGCGAGGTGACAGATTACTTAAATGGTCAAGGCATGATGCCAGTTATTGTACAAGAAAGTGTTGGAGTTAACTTTAAGAAGCTTCTTAATGTAGAAATTGGAGGAATGACTTTAGAGGAAAAAGTAGTTTTGATTAGACAGCTTTCTACTATGGTAGGTGCTGGAATCCCAATTATCCAAGCAATAGATATTCTTGTTCAACAAGCAGATAAAGATTCAACTAAAGAAAAACTTTTAAAGATATATAGAATGATAGAAGCAGGTACTGCTCTATCTGATGCATTTAGAAAAGAATCTGGAATTTTGAATGAAGTCCAGGTTAACTTAATGGCTGCTGGAGAAAAATCTGGAAATTTAAACGAAATATTATTAAAGATTGCAGAGGACTTAGAAAAATCTAAAAATTTAAATGGAAAAATTAAAGGAGCACTAATCTACCCCGCGATTATATTCGTAGTGATGATTGCTGTTTTGATATTGATGATTGTTGTTATGGTGCCTCAAGTTAAGCAGCTATACAACAGTTTAGGGCAGACCGAATTACCTTTTGTAACAAATATCTTAATTAGTATTGGAAATATATTTACAAATTTACCAAGTCTTATTATTACAATAATAGTAATAATTTCTGCTGTTTTTGGTTTTAAATATTTTGTTGGTACTCCAAATGGGAGAAAGCAATTTGACGGATTTAAATTAAAATTACCTGTTTTTGGTAATTTAATACAAAAGATAGAAATTGTTGAGTTCTGCAGATTATTATCCATGCTTATGGTTAGTGGGATTCCAATTATAGAATCTTTAGATATTGTAGGAAGAGCTACAGGAAATGTTATTTTCAGAGACATCATTTTAGGAGCAAAAGACGATTTAGCAAAAGGTTCTTCACTAGCATTAGCCTTAGCAAAATATAATACAAAAAATGGATTTCCTTTAATAATTATTAGAATGATAGCAACAGGAGAAGAAGCAGGAAGCGTCGATGTGGTGCTTAGAGATTTGGCAAAGTTTTACGAAGATGAAGTTGACCAGATAGCTGGAAACTTGACAAAACTTATCGAGCCTTTTATCTTGGTAGTGGTAGGAGTATTAGTGGGTTTTATGGCAATAGCAATTTACCTTCCAATTTATCAAGTTGGACAGATTGTAAATAAGTAATTTTATTTTTTATATATTAACTATGAAGCAAAAGAAAGCCTTTACGCTTATCGAGCTTATGGTTGCAATGGGTATCATTGGAGTGCTTATGACTATGTCCATTCTTGGAATTAGCATCGTACAGTCATCTCTAAGAAATACACAAAGAAGAGACGCAGTTAATTCTATGAACTTAGCAATTAACACTTATTTTAGTAACTTTGGTATATTTCCTTCAGCAACAGGATCCACAGGAGTAGTATTTACAACAACAACAATGTCAATCAATGGAACTAAAGTCTTAGATTTAAAAGGTCCAACAACAGCAGACGCTCTAAAGACTGATGATTCGCACACTCAGTATTGCTATAGATCTACTGGAGGAAGCTATGGTTTAGGAGCAAAAATAGAAGGTGCTACAGGAGCTAGCTTTGACATTCAATTAGGAAACGATGGATCTCCTTGTCAAACAGCATTAAATCCTTCATAATAAAATTTATTAATGAAAAAGATACAAGCTTTCACATTAATAGAACTAACGATAGGGATGGCAGTAATTGCCGTCCTTATTACGTTAGGTATTGTAGGGATTGGAATTGTCCAAAAAAATGCACGAGATATTGAGAGAAATAATGCCATTGCATCAATATCTACTATGATAAACGATTACCGAAAACAAAATTTAAGTGTACCTACTAAAGTAAATGTTGTTTTTAGTAATGGTCAAGTAAGCATTGTAGGATTTAAAAATTTTGCTTTAAAAGGTTTTTTAGCACCAACAACAACTAATCTTCCAACAGTTAATAGTGATCAAAGTAATACAAAGTATTATTACAATAATGTCTTAGGTTCTGATTATCAACTATGTGTTCAATTAGAGTCTGGAAGTGTTAAAAGTGCAGGTACTTCGCAATGTCCTGCTGTCTCTACCTGGAACTAAAGATAATTTTTAATTTAAGAAAGTGATAGTTTTAATAGTAATCCTAATAGCATATCTTTCTAGCATTTTATCAAAGCTTTTCTTAGTTCAAATTGAAGAAAAAAAGTTAAGAAAGAATTTAGATTTTGTTCTTGTTCCTTTTATTTACTTATTTAATAAAAAGAAAAATGCTGGTTTAGATTTTAAAATAGCGACAATTTGGGTAGCTGAATTTTCATCTGTATTTTTTGGAATAGTTTTAGCGATTGGTCTTAATTCTCAACTAGGAGTCAATGGAATTTCAACAATAGAACAAATCATTCTAGCTGTAACATTCATGTTTGTATTTATTTGTCTGCTCTACTTATCTGTCTTCGATATCATTCATTTAGCAATTCCTGAAGATTTCTTAAAAGGTGTTTTATTAATTGTAGTAGTTTCTAATTTATTATTTGGAATTTTCAAATTAGTAACTATTAGAACAACAGGAGTAGAACCTTTCCCATTTGTAAGTATGGGTACTATTGGAAGTATTGTTGCCGGTTTAATTCTAGGAGGAATAATATTTGCAATAAATCGATTAAGTAATAAGAAAGCCATTGGTGAAGGTGATATTTATCTAATGTTAATGATTGGATTTACACTTGGTTTAACAATGGGCTTAATAAGTTTCTTCTTAACATGTATATTAGGAAGTATAGTTGGAGTTTCATATTCCTTAATTGTTAAGAAATTTAAAGGAGTTCTAATTCCTTTTGTACCTTTAATATTAATGGGTTTTGTTTTTACATTAGCTATCGGTATACAAATATACAGTTTAATTACCTTAAATTATTAAAATGAAAAGAGCTTTTACACTTTTAGAAGCAATAATAGCAATGGGAATAATGGCACTTCTTTTGGGTACTAGTACTTTTGCATTAGTACAGGTTAAATCTACAATCGAATTACAAAATGCATATTCTGATGTTCTATCTGCTTTGCAGACAACACAAAACAGAGCTAGAAATTCTGTAACAAAACCAGGCAGTTCTAGCACTGTTCCAGATTATATTACAATCGCATTTGCTCCTACTACTTATAAATTTCAAACATGCGTAAAAAGTGGATCCACAAAGATAACTTGTACAGATGACCCAGCCACATCAAAAGCAATTGAAATTTTAAATGTACAAGTAAAAGCAGAACCTAGTAATAGTTGTGTGGCATTAGGTTTTGCGAGACTAACATCCGATATAGTAGGAGTTGATGGAGGCGGAACAATAACTACTACTGGATCTTGTACAATTACAATTGTTCATTCAACTACTGGAAATTCTAGAGTAATTAGCATAGACTTATCAAGTAACAATATTACAACTAATTAAATGAAGAGAAGACTTAGAGCAACAAGCCTTGTGGAAGTACTAATAGTATTAGCTATTATCTCCTCAACTATTTTGGGCTCTATGCTTTTAGTTTCAAATTCTTTTGTTGTGGTCAGACAAAATCAAACAGAAGACTATGTTAATGGATTGGCTGTAAATGCTATGGAAATAGTAAAGTCGCCATCAAATATTTTTGTAACTGATGATAGTTTTACTGTAACTCAAAATCCAACACCAGTATTCTTTAAATTAACAAGAATAAATGGAGCTGCCTATTTGCAAAAAACTCAAGATACACAAATATCAACTTGTGAAGTTGGAAGCCAATATATAATTGAGTCGACTATTATTGCAGATCCAAGAAATCCTAACAATGCTGAAGCAGGAACAACTGCAACTCCCTCTACTACACCAAATGTTTGTGTTCAGGTAAAGATTGTTCCTGTTGCAGGAAGTATAATTACAAATGGAATTCAAAGTTATTACCAAATGACAGTTATAGCAGTTTACAATCAAGATAATAAACCAGTAATAGTAACTTTTCAAAGTAACAGATATGAACAATTTAAAAAAGTCACACTCTAAAAATTTAAGAGCATACTCACTTGTTGAGATTATTGTAAGCCTAGGAATAATGGGTGTTGTAATGACAATGCTTTTTAGTGTTCTTATACTTTCGCTTCAAATTACTTTCAAAATACTTGCAAGAAGTGTTGTTAGAGAAGAAATTTCTAATGTATCTTCTCAAATATCTAGAGACATTCGAAATGCTGATAACTTAACTAATTGTGGGGTTGGAGGTTCATCTACGAGTACTTGTGAATTTATTTTAAACGGTGATAAGTTCCAATGGACAAAGTGTGGTGATAGAATGTGTAAAGATCAGATTTTATCTAGTGGAAATTTAAATATTTATACTAGTACATCTAATATTAAATTTACAACAGTAAGCTTTGATTTTGGATTCTCTGATAGTACTAACAAAGCTAGGCAAAATATATTGCTTACTTTGGTAGGATCACATACAAACGCAAACTTTAATGTTAATAATGTAATTAAACAAACATCTGTTTCAACAAGAAATTATGAGCTATAACAAAACAAAAACGCAAAATGGACAAGTGTTATTAATTACCCTATTAGTATTAACAATTATTGGAATTGTGATTGTAGGATTAGTTACCCTTTCCAATAGAGATGTAACACAAGTCGTAACAAGTGAAAAATATGAGAAACTTTATAATAGTGCGGAAACTGAAGTGAGAAAATTTGTAGATAATTTTGGAAAATATGATAAACCATTAACAACAATACCAAATACTTTCCCTTCTTCAAATTGCCAAGGAGCTGGAAGCTCTTTCAATTGTACAGTAACAGATACAGGTACAGGAAGCACTGTATTTAAAACAGATATAACCATTTCAGATACAAACGTAGTTAGTAATTTTGAAGTTAAAAAGGATAGAAGTTTTGTACTAAAATTACAAGGCCCTACAGGAGCCAGCTACGCATCCAATATTGATATAATATGGGACAAACCAGCCGCAATTGAATTTTCAATTATTGCTCAAGATGGCAGTAGAAACTTAAAAGTAATAAAAGATGTTTACGATTTATCTGGAACATATGATGGTTTAGTTGGAGATAATCCTTACTCTACCCCACATCCAAATCATCCTTTTACATTCGTAGTTAAGGATATAAATAACAAGGCCACTTCAACAACAATTAATATTACACCAGGAGGAATTTCTGGATTAGCAGTAGGCGATAATGTGTTTTATCTAACAATAACTCCAAGACTAAAACAAGATAATTCTAGTGTGAAGTTTACAATTTCAGGGTTGGCAGGCTCATTTCCATTACAAATGAGAGAATTTATTGCAACTAGTGTAGATACGAATGATTCGAGCTCTCCGCTAGCAAAAGTTATTACACAAATACCTTTAGCTCCACAAATGGATAGTGTTTTTGATTATGCGTTGATTTCAAATAGTGCAATTAATTCTTACTGATTTATAGATTTTAAAATATAGATATTATGGCTGATATACCTCCATTTTTTGGATTAAACTTAGGACATCACTCTTTAAAAGTAGCACAATTAAAATATAACGGATCTCAAGTAAAGTTAGAGACATTAAGTTCACAGCCTACCGCTATAGGAATGTTAGATAATGACTCTGAGCAAGGATCCCAGAAACTATCAGAAGAGATCTTAAAAGCGATTAAAGCTTCAAATATAGGCACTAAAAATAGTGTTATGTCTGTTCCGGAAGTTGCTGTATATTCTAGACTTCTCTCTTTACCAAAAGTTAAAGATGAAGAAACCGAAGAAGCAATTCATTTCTCTTTAAAATCCTTACTACCAGTACCTTTAGAAGGAGTAAATGTTTCTTACTTAGACATAGATGAAAAGAAATTAGAAGGTAATACATTTGTAAATTGGTATGTAGTCGCTGCACCAAAGCAATTAATCTCAAGATATCAGGATGTTATGAATAAGGCAGGGATCGAGTTGCTAGCAATAGAAACTGAGTCTCTAGCAATTATAAGATTAATAGCACACGGGTATCAAATTCCTGTAGGGCAAACAACAATGGTTGTAGATTTCGGAGCTGAAAATACCAATATTATTCTTGCAAGAAACAGTGGAGTTATTTTCTCCCAATCTGTAGGAACTGGTTCTAATGCAGTTACAAAAGTTATTTCTTCAGACTTTGGTTTAGATCCTGTACAAGCAGAAAAATATAAGGTTACTTATGGACTAGACTTTTCTGCAGATGAAGGAAAAATTGCAAAATCAATTGAACCAATTGTTGGAATATTGATTAGTGAAATTGGTAGAACATTAACTTATTATCAAGAAAAGATTGGTGGTGAATCAATTAAGACTATTTTTATAACAGGAGGTGGATCTGGTTTACCAAAACTAGATGAATATGTAAAAAGTAAAGCAAATATCGAAACTGTAGTTGTCGACCCACTAAAGAATATTCAAGTAGAAGGATCAATGGTGCAAAAAGTTAAAGAAATGAATGTGAGAAGCTTTAATGTAGCTTTAGGACTAGCATTAAAAGGTCTTTCAAATAGATAAAAATATTATGCAATCTGATTATAGAGGTAACTCAAAATTATTTAAATTCAATCTAATTCCTCCGAAGACAAAAGAGGAGATTGCTCAGTTGGAAGAAAGAGACAATACAGTTCTCTACTCTTTCCTTTTGATATTTTTTGGAGCTTTTGTATTTTTTGCATTGAGTCTTTTGGAAATTATTTTAGTTCAACCTTCATTACAAACAAGCAAAACTAATATTGCAACATTAAATTCACAGATATCTTCTTACGATGAAATAAAAGCACAAAATGGAGAACTTTTTGTTAAATCTAAAGCGCTAGATCCATTGCTAGAAAAAGACATCAAGCTTACAGACTTAATTGCTATTGCAGAAAACATTGATAGCACTTTTGGATCAGATGTAAATGTTGTGAGTTACAAAAGAGAAATAACAGGAGAATTCTTCTTAAATCTAAATATTAATGATTTTACTAAAGTTTCAGCTATAGTAGATTTATTAAAAGCAACAGATAATGTTGAAAATATTTTTATTAGAAGAGTTGGTTTAGAGAATGTTAACTCCACTGTATTAACAATGAGTATATCCTTTGAAATTAATAAACTACAACAAATACAATGATAATACCGGAATTAGAACAACAAAAAAAAGCCAAAGAGGAAAAGACAAAGAAAAGGAATAAATTTCTTAAACTTTATATTGTGCCAATATTTACAATTATCTTTTTTATATTAATAATTGTTGGTCTTGTAGCACCTAAAATTACTGATGTATTTGCTAAGCTAGATGAGGTTTCTGCAAATAACATTATTATCGCAGATTTAAATACAAGATTAAATGAAGTCATAGCTTTACAAGCTAATTCGGAAACTATTAATACTAATCTGGATACAGTAAATACAATTGCTACTTCTCAAAATACAGAAGTTATTAAGTTTAGAGATAAGATATCTGCTTTAACAATAGTTAATAATTTAACAATTGTTTCCCAAAAATTAACTGAGAGTACAGTAACGCCAGACGGTGCTAATAGTGGACTATCTGGTAATGTTAATCTTGTGGAAGTACCATTTCAGTTTGAAATAGTAGGTAGATTCGAGGATATTAAAAGCTTTATTGCATCTTTAAATACAATAGATGACTTTGTTATTGTTAAAGAAATGGAATTGGCATTGAGAGAGCAAGAAGGTTTAACAACTGATGAAGAAAAATTATTAAATCAATGGTCGCTTAAAATTAACTTAGTAAAGTATCAATTCTTTGAGGCAAAAGATCTAAAGTCTTTGTACCTATCTATTCCGGCTACTTCTAAGATTAGTGACGATATGAAAGCATACATTCTTTTAAGACAGTCTAAAGCATTAGATGTAACAGATAGTAATGGAGATTTAGTAACTCCATAGCCCTCAAAACCGCACAGCGGTCACCATCTAATTCCATAGATTCAAGCTCACTCTTAGTTGCTTTGCGTTAAAATTCTTCTTTCGTACTTTTTATAAGCGGAGCTTTTTGCATTTCGTTACTTCGTAGCTATTTGAAAATGCAATAACTAAAAAGTACTGCAAAAAGTTCTGAGTAATTAATAAGCCGCATACTTTGGTGTGTAAGTGCGTCATTAATTACTCAGACTCATCCTAAAGGTATACTGTTTGGTTTGTCAGTCTAAAATGGACAATTCTAAGAATTAGTTTGCTTTTATTCGGGAGTTTGAGGGTAAAACGCGCCTGACTTCCAGATCTACAGCTTCAGGCTTCGTTTTACCTTCAAATCTTTTTTGGTTACTTTTTTAGATATAAAAAAGTGAAAAAAGAAAGAATTAACGCAACTTGTTCATGTTGAGTTTGAAATTAATGATAGGTAGGCCTGTCAAAGTCATAAAAAAAGACCCAGTTTCCCAGGTCTTTTCTAATTTCATTTTAAACTTATGCTGCCTTTTCTTCTTTAGGTGCTCTATCCTTAGCTTTCTTTCCTGGTGTACCATGGAAATTTCTTGTTGGCTTATATTCATATAAACCCTTAGTTGAAAGTAACTTTTTAACTGTCTCAGATGGTTGTGCACCAACTCCTAACCAGTATTTAACTCTATCTTCTTTTACGTTGAAAAGTTTAGTTTTAGGTGAGTAATTACCGATAAGTTCTAAAAATCTAGTTTCTCTCTTCTCTCTTTGAGGTGTAATTACAACTCTATAAGAAGGATCATTTTTCTTTCCTGTTCTTGTTAATCTTATTCTAACCATTTTTGTATATTATAAATTTATTATTATCTTAAACTTGTTTACTCCTAAAGGAGCAAAGGAAAAATCTTCTTCGAACTACGTTCTCATTGTTTTTCCTTGCAATTTTACCACATATATCAGTGTTTTTACTATCAATTTTTCTTAAAATACTTTTTAGCAAGCTTATCCCAGTTATTTAATGCATCTAAAGCAGCATTTTGTTCTGCTTCTTGCTTACTCTTACCTTTTCCTACTCCAAAATTGTATGTATCGATGAATACAGACATTTCAAATATTTTGTTATGGTCTGGACCAACTGCAGTTACAAGCTCATATCTAGGGGTAAATTTAGCAGTTTCTTGAGCTACTTCTTGAAGTCTAGACTTAGAATCGATGTCACTTCTACCTTCGATTATTTTAGGTAATTTATAGCAAATATTCTTAAGAATAAACTCTTCTGCTGCTTTATATCCTAAAGATAAGTGAATAGATCCAACAATAGCTTCCATAGTATTTGCAAGTATATATTGTCTGTCTCTACCGCCACTTTGCTCTTCTCCCTTACTCATGAATATAAATTCTCCTACACCAAGTCTTTTTGCCTCTTCAGCAAGACTTTCTGTTTTTACTAAAGCTGCTCTAAAACTAGTTAAAATTCCTTCATTTAAGTCTTTATGAGTTCCAAAAAGATATTCAGTAACAGCAAGTTCTAAAACAGCATCTCCTAAGAATTCTAATCTTTCGTTATGCTCCAAAGCTCTATTTTTAACTTCATTAATATAAGATCTGTGAGTAAGAGCAACCTTAAGTAGATCTGTATCCACTTTGTGGCCAAGGATTTTGATTAAATTTTGTAGTTTTTTATCGTCCATATTTTATAAGCACGAAATTCGAATATCGAAGCCACAAGATGTCACATTTTTGAGCTTCTTCATTCGAGCTTCGTTATTCAAAATTATTCTTTTTTTAATTCTGCTAACTTCTTTAATATATCCTCATCTTTTAGGATAGCACCAAGCACTCCATTAATAAATGCACTAGAACTTTCGTCTGGATTAATGTCCTTCTTAAGTTCTATGGCTTCATCAATTACGATAGGTGCAGGTGTAGTTTGGTTAATATATGCCTCAGCAATTGCAACTCTTAAAATAGTTAAATTTACAGGATTAATATCGGCAATAGCGTATTCTGGGGCAAGATGGTTAATTACTTCGTCAATTGTATCTTTGTGTTCTGTAACTGAGTCTACAATGCTTACATAAAGGTTATTATCATATTTTGTAGCTTCCATTTCTTCTAAAAGAGAATGAGGCTCAAAAGGGGTAGTATCTAGATTATCTCTTTCGTTAACAAGTTTATTGTAAAGAAATTGTACAGCTAAGACTCTGGATACGTGCTTATCTAAATGCTTTGAATTCTTCATGTAAAAAACTGAAGTTATTTCTCGTTAATTATTTTTACTCCTTTATAAGTTGGATTTTCTTTTGAAACTCTATGAGAAAGTGATGCCATTCCTGTTTCTTTTGAAACAACAAATGATTTTCCACCCTTATTCTTCATCTTTTTGTGCTTTGTTAAAGTAACATCATATCTTTGAGATGCTCTTGTAGATCTAGCTTTTTGTGCGGATCTTCTGTGTTTTGGTGTTGCTGCCATATAAAAGTATTAAATTAAGTTCATTTAAATTGTTACGAACCTTCTTGGCTCGTGTTTGTATCAAGTTATTTTAGCACAAATGAAAGAATGAAGGAATGAAAAAATGAAGTAATACAAGTTATCCAGAGGTTATTCTGATTCATTGCTTTCATTATCTTCATTTCTTTCATTAATTTTCTTTAGGAAATATAGAACATTTGTTCCAAGTTTCTTTGTGTAAACTATTTCCAATCCTTCAGTTTTGTATTTATCGTTACCTTCTTCTAATTTTAGAACAATAATTCCATTTTCAGATAAAGAGTTTACTAATTCTTGAAATCTCATTATAAAGTCCATTGTAAATGGTGGATCTATAAAGATAATATCGAATTTATCCTTATTTATTTTTAGAAATTTAAAGACATCTAGGTTTGTAACTCTAGTTTGGTTCATAAGATCCATAGAGATTAAGTTTTCTCTAATTATTTTAATAGATTTTTCTTCACTTTCTACAAATTGAACATAACTAGCTCCTCTACTTAATGCCTCTATTCCTAAATTCCCGGATCCTGCAAAAAGGTCTAAAACCTTTGCGTCTTTAATATATTCGGAAATTAAATCGAACATTGTAATCTTTACTCTTTCTGTAAATGGTCGTGCAGATTCGGGGACTTTTAGTTTGCGTCCTTTTAATGTTCCTGCTGTTATTCTTGGTTGGTTTGCTTTCATATATTTTTTTAAAATCCGAAATTCGAAATTAGAAATTCAAAAGAATAAACAGCTTTGGATTTCGTTATTCGTATTTTGTGACTATTTATATAATATTATTCCTACAGTTGTCGCTACATTTAAAGAGTTCTTTTTACCGTGCATTTCAATGTCTACAATAAAATCTGAGTCTTCCATTACATAATGTGATACTCCAGAAATTTCATTACCAAATACAAATGCTACTTTGTTAGGATATACGAAATCTTTGTAATCTACAGCCTTATCACTCTGCTCAACAGAAACAATTGTATATTTCTCTTTTTTTAACTTTACTAATACTTCAATAATATTCTTATGATGTTCCCACTTTACATAATCTTCTGCTCCCAATGCCGTTTTTTTGATCTTTGGATGGTCTGGAGTTGGTGTAATTCCACAAAGGTATAGTTTATCTACTCCTGCTCCATCTGAAGTTCTTAAAATGGATCCTACGTTAAAAGTAGATCTTATATTGTCTAGAACTACTACCACATGCTTTTTCATATAGGTAATTATATCACGAAAATCCTTATAGAGACGTCATCCTGAACTTGTTTCAGGATCTAGTCCCGACTTGTCGGGATTACCACCTAGAGCCATAGATTCTAAGTCACTCATTGGTTGCTTTGCGAGATTCATCCCGAGCGAAGCCGAGGGATCTCTCTGCGGAGAGTGATTCCTCCACTCATTGCATTCGGTCGGAATGAGTTTTAGAAATGAATATTATCTTTATAAAAAGACTTTATTGAAGTTATGTCGCTAGAAGTTAATCCTAAATATTGATTATCAAACTTGACTTGAAAATCTTTAGCTAACTCGAAAAATAAATCATTATCGAATGCTCCCGAAAGTTGAATTAAGTTTGTTCCATTGTCAAAAAGTAATACTGCTGAGCCATTCACAAATGGTTCATTATTTGCAACAAATATAATTTTATCAGTAGATATTGTTTTGTAATTTGCAGCAGTATATTTGTATTGATTCGTATTTTCTTGGAGTATCTCATGAGTATCAGCAGAAACACTCTCTACCCATTCGCTTAGACTTAAATTACCCATGATACTTCGATCTAGTACTGTAATATCGACACCAGGTAATTGATAACCTTTTGTCGGAGCTTGTAGAACTGACACGAAATATCCACCCAGTGAATGTACAAAGGCATCTGAAGATTGATTTCTAACAGAATAGTTTTGATTATATTTTAATTTATATCCAAACTGGGTATTCTCTATTTCTTTGTAAATAATTGAAGATTGAGGTGTCACCGGAGGTGAAACTATAGGAACAGATAGAGGTAAATCATTAGCATATTGAGGAGCAGAAACTGGTATTTTAAAAACAAGAAGTATTATCGCAGTTATTAATAGAATAAATCCTAATGTTAGTAAGGTGATTATGTATTTCTTTTTCAATTTTGACAATTTTTTATTGAGTGATAATTAGATTATTAATAAATTCATCACATTTCCCTACAGCTGATATATTATTTACCATACAATAGATTGAGAATTGTGACTTAAAGCCCTGGCTATTAGCATTCAAGGTTATGAAATTTGTGCCGCAGTATTGGTTACTATTGAATTGTCCATTACAACCAATATTATATTGGTCAGTATAGTAATCTATGTAAGCAAAGTTATCTAATCCATAATTGTGTAAGTAGTCTTTTGTATCTGTATCGTTAGAATCATCTATCCTATATATCTGTGAATCAAAGTTACTTTTAACTTTAGTGTCTGTCGCACTTACTTGCCCATTAGTGGGTGTACCTTCGCCTATTCCAGATATAAAAATTGTATAGTCTTGATTTGATACTGTTATATGTCCAGCATCAATGCTTTTAACAACAGGTGAAGTAAGACTGGAAATACTTGATTTAAAGTTTATTAAATCTTCGCGGTATGGCTTTTGAGGGTTTACTGTAGGCTGTTGGTAGATCAAAGAAACTGTAAATTTAGAATCAATTTTACTTGGAGAAGAAGTTGGTGTTGGAACATTTGTAGGTGGTGTAATGGTATTAGAATTAATCTTTGAATCATTATTTTGATTAACTAGTGTGATAATTTCAAAAACTGTAATAATAAAAGTAAAAATAAAGATAATTCCTAATATTAAAATAAATATTTTTTTCTTATTCATAGAATGTTAATTAATAGTAGTATATATTTGTGTACCAGTTAAAATAGAGGTTGGTAAAATTATTATAGAGTTTGTAGCTGTACAAGTAAAATCTCCCGTCATATTTTGTTGAATTACAACGTTGTCTAAACCACAAGGACCATGTTTAACAAATGTTCCCCATGATATAACTGTTCCTGTTTGTCGAACGTCTAATTCAGTTCCAAAATAGGGTGTAGGGTCTATAGCTCCAGTATTATCATGATTGGATCCTTCCATAGCAGCTGTTGTGACTGTAAGATGAACATGTACTATACCATTACCATCATCTTGATACCCTAATATTGTACTTGTGCTTACAGTATCGTTACTACTTACTGCTACATTCCTTAGATGCCAATAGTTTGTATATAAAGTATTTGAGTGCTTAACTTGAATACCTAAGTAGTCTGTATAATAGACTGTACCCTGATAAGCAGAATAAACGGGATTACTACTATTAACAACATCGTTATTCCAGCCTCCGTCTGAGGTTGACCAGATATCCACTCCAGTATGCATATAATGGTATGTACCATCAATTAGTACTTTAAAACCACTTGTATCAAAACCATTTGTATCATCATAGAATCTCCATCCTACATAACCATCCGTAGGCCATACAAAACTCTCAGCTTTAATTGTTAGAGGCAAGGATATGTTTATGATAAATAATATAAAGAATGTTTTTAAGTATTTTTTCATTTCTAAATGTTAGTTTCAAAATTATGATTTAATTCATGGTATTGATCTACTAAATTTTCATTAACATTGGAAAGATCTAAATCGTTAAAATTATCAGTTACAGTGCCATTCTTTAAAGTGAAGGAATTCATTATTTGTTCATAGAGTCTTGATTCTTCAGAATTTGTAAAGTCAAGAGAATCTGTTTTTGACATGTCAGTAATATATCCGACAGTCAATATCCATGCATGGTTATCTTTTTTCAATAAAGAATATACTCTAAAGTAGTTATCTCCATCCTCAAAAAATGGGTTATATCCAACTTGTGCAATATCGAAATCATTCTTAGAATAAGTCTTTTGATTATTTTTTGTAGCAATACCTACATAATTCACAATATATGTTTCTAAAATGCTCAATGAAGACCTAGTAGAGTCAACATTAAAAGGAATTATTTTTAAATTAAATCTAGTGTCATTTTCATTATTAGAATCAATAATATTAGTTACATTTTGCTCTTTGAATCTCCCGAAGTATTCGTCTTGCTTATAGTAGCTAAGTTGGGATGGGTATTCCAAAGTAAATTGTTGTACTGAATCATTTTGTGTGGTTAGGGTTGTACCATATTTAGTAGGATAACTTACTGGTAGTTCAGTTCCTGAAATATTTGATGCGTGGGAATAAAAGTGGATAAATATTATTGGTAATAGAATTCCAACTACTGATGAACTAGTAATTAAAAGTTTAGATTTATTCATATTTATGATTATTTATTATTTAAGGTAGTTTCCAATTTCTCTAATCTTAATTCTAAATCATTAATCTTCTTATCCTGTTGAATTGTATACAAAGTCAACTCCTCTATTTTTTGCATTTGAATTTTTTGCACTTCACCAAGATCTTGTCCATTTTTAGTAATATCTTCTTGAGAGGGCACGTAGGGTAAATGCTTATTTTGATTTATATAATCTGAAAGTTCGTTGAGTGGCATTAATTTATAGTCGTTATTGAAAACATAATCTGGCCAATAGTTAGTAGCCTCCACTACGAAAGCTTTAGCAAAAGTAGTTCCATTTGCTGATACTTCAAACATAGGTTCTAGGTTTGATATTGCAGTTGTAGACTGTGCAGCAGCATGAGATATTCTAAATATTCCGTTACCTACTGAACCAGTTCCACCAGAATTTGACAGAAATCCCATTACCCACGATTCTTTATTAACAGTCTTACGTTTCCAACCGCTATTTAAATATGCATTGTAACCAATATTGCCATACCCATCTCCACTGTATGTATTACCTTGTATCCAGATTGAGCCTACACCATCACCAATCAAAGCAGTACCAATATTTGAAGAATTATTGATGGTTAATGGCTCGCTTGGACTAGATGTTCCAATACCTAGATTTCCATCATTATAGTAAATGGTAGACCCTGTGCTAGACCATTGACCAGCTGTTGCAAAAAGTTTAGTTGCTACTAAAGTTGTAAGAGTGGGAATAATTAGAGCATAAAAGAATAGTAGCTTTAGCCTTTTCATAAGTATGGATTAAGAAGTAGATAATTAATACTATCATTAATCTAAACTTTAGAATTGTGTTGCAATACAATTCTGTGAAAGATATTTCTAGAGGTTAGTTATTAAAATTCTTTAAAATTGAATCAATTTCTTTGTCGTCAAACATTGCTTCATGAAGCTCATACTCTTTCCAAAGATATATATACATTAGATCTAGTATATTTTCTTTAAGCTTATCTTCTCTATTGTCTTTATGTGTATCTTTAAAAACTTTTAGTAGTCCTAATCTCAAATATTCTTTTTCAAAAAAAATATTAGTGCTCTTGCTATTAACTTCGTTTAATGTCTTTAAGATATTGCCTTGATTATTATCCTCATCTAACTTTTTAACGTTCTCTAATATTTTTGAAATAGATCCAATCATATAGTTAGTATTCTCATGACCTCCTTCTTCTACTCCAAATCTACCAAATAGGTACAAATAATAAATGAATATCCTTACTCTTACTTCCTTAAGTAAATTATAATTTATTGAAAACTTTTGCCAAATATGGTTGTAGAAATAAAAGTTTTTATAAAGTTGATCAAATCTAGAGTATAAATCCTTATTATCTCTAAGATTAAATAGATGAAGATTCTCATTGAATCTTTCAAAAGCTATAGTGCTTAAACGTATTTCTAGCATATTTTCTCTTTTTAACGAAACTATATTTGAGTATATTTCGAATTTTAATGCACTGATAATTTGAGCTTTCTTTTCTAAAATATCCTCATTTTTCTGTTTATTTACTAAATCTTTATTTGCTTTTATTTCACTTTTAGTGTTTATGTATGTAACATAAATTGCAATAATAGTTATGGCTGCAACTGCAATCCCTCCAACAGCTCCTACTCCAGTCCAGAAAGTAGACAAATCATTTGATGGCTGAGGAGTTTCCTGGATTGTTTCAAAAGAAAACTTTCTCATCATGAAAATAATTCAATATTTCTATACCCTTTCTTATACAAAGCTTCAGCAGTCTTCTGACTATCTTTAATAATACTCATGTCTTTAAAGCTGGCGATTTTTAGATTTGGAATCCCAGATTGTCTGACTCCGTAAACTTCTCCTGGTCCTCTTAAACTCAAGTCATACTCTGCAATTTTTAAACCATCGTTGCTTCCACAGAAAAAGTTAAGTCTATCTGTCGCTAAATCTGAAACTTCTGGTGATGTGTAAAGAAATGCCCAGCTCTGTTTTTCTCCTCTACCTACTCTTCCTCTCATTTGGTGCAGCTGTGCGAGTCCAAATCTTTCTGCGGACTCTATAACGATTATAGATGCATTGGGTACGTCTATCCCAACCTCTATTACAGAAGTTGTTACCAATATCTGTACCTTTTGGGTAGAAAATTTGTTCATTATGTCGGTTTTCTTATCCTCTTTTAGCTTGCCGTGGATAAGTTCTACTTCAAACTCGTCAAAATAGACTTTTAATTCTTCGTAGGTAGTTTTAGCAGCTTTTAGTTGTAAATTATCTGATTCTTCAACAAGTGGACAAACCCAATATACTTGAGCTCCGTTTGCAACTTCGTTTTTAATCCATTCGTATCCGCTTGCTTTCTTTTCGTCTGGAACTAAGAAAGATTTTATTGGCAATCTTCCTTTTGGTTTTGAATTTAATGCATAAACATCTACATCTCCAAATAAGGATTGAACAATTGTTCTTGGGATTGGTGTTGCGGTCATGTTTATAAAGTGTGGATAGTATTTTTCTTTAAACAAACTTCTATATTCTGTCAGCAATTCTTCTCTTTGCTTAACTCCAAACTTATGTTGCTCGTCTACTACAACTAATCCTGGTTTAGTTACTAATCCTTCTTTTCGAGCGAGTACTGCTGTAGTTCCAATTAGAATATCTGCATCAGAATCGTCTTTAGTTGTTCCAGTTACTAATAAGCATTTTGCTTTTTTGCCTAAGAATTTAGTAAAAGTTTCGAAGTGTTGTTTTGCAAGTATAGTTGTTGGTGCAAGGACTACAGATTGGTATCCGAGTTTTGATATTAAATATGCAAGTGTAATTGCAATAATAGTTTTACCAGAACCTACATCTCCTTGTATTAATGCATTTGAAGGTTTGTTCGCATCAACCTCAATCATTAATCTTTCAATTATAGACGCTTGGTCACTCGTTAATTCAAATGGTAAAGTTTCAATGAATTCTTTTCCAAGCTTCTTAATATCTACTGTTTTCTTCCCGGGTATTGCTTTTAACTTCTTCATTTTCGATCTCTTCTCTTCTAACTTTAATTGAATGTCTGTAAATTCTCTTAAAGATAATTCTTTTACTGCAGCATCTAAATTCTTTGCAGACTCTGGAAAGTGTACATCTTTTATTAAATTCTTATTAGAATCTTTAGACAATCCTTCTTTTAAGAATTCGTCTGTAATATCGATAATGTCTAAAAAGTCACACAAAAATTTAATTTTAGTTCTTAACCATTTTTTAGAAATACCGGAAGTCAGTCTATATTCTGGCGTAAGTCTAGATAAGTGAATCGCTTCTTTATCTTCTTTAACTTCTTCGAAAATTGTTGGATGCATTATTGTATGCTTTCCTTTTACCTTTATCTTTCCATAAAACAAAAACTCAGAATCTTTTGCTAAAACTCTAGCCATAAATGGTTGGTTAAACCAAGAGACTTTCATTTCTCCAGATTCGTCGTAGATAAGACCATTCTGAATACTTCTTCCACCTCTAATATATTGGTTTTTAAAGTCTTTAATTCTAACCTGCACAAGATATTTAACCTCTTCGTCTGGGTTTAAAAGAATTTCTTGAATAGTCTTCTTTTGGTCTGTATCTAAGTATTTGTATGGAAAGTATGTGAGAAGATCTTTAACTGTAAAGATGCCTATACGTTCAAAACTAGCGGCGTATCGCTCACTAATTCCTGGTAGAACTGTGACTTTATCAGAAAGCTGATAGTTCATAATTTAATATATTGAACCACCATAAGGATTGGTGTCAAAACGATTCCAGCAAGTGTTAGGAAACCTAACAAGCCAAGGAATAGTCCTCGCATTGTAATTTTGATTTTTGGGAGTTTTATTCTGTTCATATGTTTGTGATGATATGAGAAATTATAGCAGAAAGTTATTAGATTTTAATTTATCATTTCCATATTCAAGGCGGCACAGCCGTAACCACCTACTGCCATAGATACAAGCTCTTTTTGGTTGCTTTACACACTCCTTCATTATGTCATCCCGCACAGCGTAGCGTGATGCGGGATCTAGCGAAGCGTTTTATTCTTTTACGCTAACGCTAGATTCCTGCTTTCGCAGGAATGACAAAAAGGGAGAAATTATAGTAGAAATATTGTTATTACTAACCATTCACTAAACCAAATTTCAACAAACTTCCAAGTTCTGCTTTTAAAAGACTCTCAACATTCATGGTTTCAGCCAATTTTATATTGAAGTTCACTGTGAAGTCATTACGTGCTTGATTATCTCGTTCTATTCCTTCAATTATATCTACTCCACTTGCAGATACCTTTAAACTATGAATGCTATCACCACCGCTATCACTTGAACTTTTAAAGCTAAGAAAACTTTTCTCATTCAGGTAGTTCATTGCATTATAAATATCTGCTGAATTATTATTTGATATTTTATTTAACTCCTCCGGACCATTATAAGAAATTTTTCCAGTATATATTCCTTCAAATCTTATAATCTCGTCATAACTGAAACCTTGTTCTCTTTGTTTTGCATAAAAGTAAAGTAATATTTCTCCTGATAATTCTTTGATTGTTTTCATAATAATTTAAAAAAATTAAAAAGATGCTCTTTTCTCAGAGAGCATCTTAACTTAGTGTTTCTTATCAATTGGTGGATTAGGATCTTTTGCTGGGGAAACAGTATCAGCATCTCTAATCTTGCCATCTTCACCATGAATTATTGATTGTCCCCCTCTATCGTTTGAAAGAATTTGTTTACTCTTCTTCTCAGCTTCTGCCTGTGTCCTTGTAAAACCACTTGCTCTTTCTGCCCCTTCCCTTTTATATTGCCACTTATGCTCTTCTACTTTTGTAACGTGCATTCTGTCTGATCTACCTGCCATATAAATTAATTAATAAATAAATTTTAAAGATTATCGACTAGCCACTGTCCTGTGCATAATACCTTCTTCCAGGACCCCACATTTGCTGATTTAACTACTATTAAACCATCATCAATATCCATGTGATTTGAAAGGTTTTCTTTAATCTCTTCTGAAGTATCATTTGTAACAACTACCCAAAATGATTCCAATACTTTGGCATACGTGCCATAATTTTTTATCTCAGCTATTAACTTTTTGTAATCTTTATCTTTTCTTAGATCGTATGAGATAATGTAACTTGCCATAATAATTAAATAAAAAATAAATATCGTTTCGTTAAATTTACTAGAATTTTCTCATCAGATTGATAATATCACTTTGCTATTAAATTTGCAAATTTGCTATCATCTTGATGATTTGTTATAATTGATAATGATGATATACAAAGAGATTGGTCAAAAAATAAAACAATTAAGAGAGGAAAAAGGACTTTCTCAACAAGATCTTGCGTTTCAACTCGGCTATGAGTCTGGTACTGCTATTCATCTTATAGAAAAAGGAGATAGGAAGATTAACATCGAAAGTCTTAGCAAAATTGCAAATGTTTTTAGCATCCCGATCGATTTCTTTATAAAAAGAATCTCGAGAGAAAGTATTCTACTCAATGCTCTTAGAGCTGAGAATATTGAAGATAATGATATAAAGATGATTCAAGATATAGTCGACAGATTAAAGAAAAATAATGATAGACAAACCAAGAATTAAATTGTCGATCCAAAAAGCCTCAGAGATAATTCAAGAATTAGAGATCAAATCCCCACCAATAGTATTAAAAGACATCCTTGAGCATTTAAAGCTTATTTACAACTTAGATTTTAACTGCTGTGGGTTAGAACTAAGCAATGATTTCTCCGGATTTTATCGTAATGAGAATGGTTTAATAATTATTGGATACAATAACTCACACCATGAGCATAAGCAGCGATTTACAGTAGCTCATGAGTTTGGACATTTCATACTAGACCATAGAATAATAATGGGAGAATTAACTCAGAGAATTCGACTTAATTCTAAAATAAAGGAAGAAGTAGAAGCTAACGCATTTGCATCAGAGTTATTGATGCCGAGTCACTTAATTAGAAAAGAAATAATACAATCAAAGGATGATATTCTTAGATTGGCTAATAAATATAAAGTCAGTAAAGAAGCAATGGAATGGAGAATATTCGATGATCCATTCATTACAGGTTATAGGTATGATTTCGTAGACAGAAAACAAAAAGATATTGAATATCTTAAAGATGAAGGATTGATTGATTGGATTCAAGATTAGTGCCACTCTGTTAACTTTATTACTCGCATTGGCATTAGGTGGTAACGGCTTCGCCGTCTAGGTGGGCTAAAGCCAAGCAAAATCTACAAACTCGCAAGCTCGTTTAAGATTTGGCCTGTAACCGCTCGCCGTCTATACTAAACTAAAGCTTTCAAATCACTCAAAAACTCATCCACCATCTTCTCCTCTGTTGCCCAACTCGTTACTAACCTTATCGCAGAAGAATTTTCATCTACTTTAGCCCAAACATAAAAGCCATACATCTCTTCTAGCTTTTTAATTTGATCGTTAGAAAGTATTGGGAAGATTTGATTTGTGGTAGATTCTGCTAAGAATTTAATATTTAATTGTTTCATTCCATTAGTCAACTTCTCTGCCATTACATTGGCATGTTTTGCGATTTCGAAGTAAAGATTATTTGTAAATAATGCTTTAAATTGAATACCTAACAGCTTTCCTTTAGCTAATAATGCTCCTCTTTGTTTTAAGTGGTATCTAAATTCTTTTTTAAGTTGGTCGTTTACAATTACAATTGCTTCTCCAATTAAAGCTCCGTTTTTTGTTCCTCCAATGTAGAAAATGTCTACATATTTTGCAACTTTTGGAAGATCTAAATCTGATGCAGAACTCATTAATCCAGAGGCTAATCTTGCTCCATCCATGTATAAATAAAGGTCATGTTGTTTACAAAATTCTGAAATTTCTTTTAATTCTTGCTCGTTGTAGATTGTTCCTAGTTCTGTAGCATTAGAAATGAATACAAGCTTTGGTTTTACCATATGCTCGTCGTCTGTTAATTGAGATTTAATTAAATCTACAGTTAATTTTCCATCTGCAGATTCTACAGCAAGAATTTTATGTCCAGTAGATTCGATAGCTCCAGCTTCGTGAACAGCAATATGTCCTGTTTTTGCAGCTATTACACCTTCGTAAGGTCTTAAAATGGAAGCAATAACTGTTAAGTTTGCTTGTGTTCCTCCAGATATAAAGTGAACGTCTACATTTGCACTAACTGCTTTTTTAATGAGGTCTGCTGCTTCTAAAGAAATGGAATCTAAACCGTATCCAGGTTCTTGCACTAAGTTAGTTTGAGAAAGCATATCTAGAATACTTTGATGAGCACCTTCGGAATAATCGTTGTAGAAAGAATATTTTTTCATATTATGTTATTGATTATATTTACTATTTATATTTAATGTAGCGCTTCGAATATCTTCTAAATGTTCTCCTCCAAAGTGTTTTAAATCTTCTATAATGCAATCTAATGGTGTTGATTCATTTGGTCCTAATTGTTGTTCCCATTGATCATCATTTAAACTTCTATAAGTAGCAAGGAGCTCGTCTAAAGTTTGGTAAAACTCACCATAAACTACAACCCAATTCTCACCTTGTCTTTTTACAACTTCTTGTTCGTTAAAATCATCTATTGCTGTTTCTGGAAACCATTGGGCAATTTCTTCACCCTTCATTAATTTTGTTAAATCTCTAATTGTTATTAAATTCCATCCACTAAGATGTGCAAGAATATCTTTTAAACTCCATTTATCAAATAAGATCTCGTTTGACATATTTACTGGAAAAAGATTAACTGCATTTTTAAGAGCTTTGATAGCTGTTTCTAATTGGTTTAATTTTTCTTGAAAAACTTCAGGGGTTTGTTGTATTTCGTTCATATTAGTAATCAACAGGAATTAAATATATGCAATTATAGCAAATTTGTTGTAAGTTCAGCATTCCAGATTTCTCCCCTTTGACACGCTTCGCTGCTCAGGGTCGAAATGACACAAGTTTGAGTTAAGTTCTTACTTTATTTGTGTCATCCCGAGTTTACGAGGGATCTGGTAACCACATAACTGAGATCCTTACTTAGAACTTAGTGGTTAGTAGATTCCTCGATTCGCTGCGCTCACTCGGAATGACACAAAGTAGGTATGGAAGTGGGTTCGTAGTCTATACCAGATTTCTCGATGCCTTCAGACTCCGTCTGGCGGCACTCGAAATGACACAGAGAAACCTATAGTCTAATTATAAATCTACTAGATACATAAAGAACTAATACAGCAATCACTAACCAGCCAATCAGAATTACAGTTTTACTCTTACTTTCACTTTTCAATTTAGATTCTAACTGCATAAAAATAAATACACCTAAAACTCCTCCAATTGTATTTAAAATAACGTCATCAATATCTGCTACTCCAAGTCCAAAAGTAAACTGAATAACTTCCACAGATAGACTTATTGCAAATATTAGATAAGCATATTTTAATAAAGTTTCTTTTACTTTAAACATTTTTAAATATATTCCCAAAGGAACAAAGAAAATAATATTTCCAAGAAGTTCAATCATGGCAAATCCTCTACCATTAGTAAGGATATCCAAACTCGATTTGAAAGGAATTAATTCTAAAGGTCTATCAATTATTCTACTTACACTAAAAACATCTGTAATTGCAACATTCTTGAATAATAGTATGTGTACTAGGAAATAAAGATAAGCGATTAGAAATAAATACAATAAAATCTGTCTTAACTTAGGGTAAAATTTTGAGATTTGGTATTTCATTAGTGTGTACTTATTAATACAGAATTATAAATCCATATGTTTTTTTATTCAATTACATGCTTCTGCTATAATTCCGCACTATGAATTTAAATAAACTAAACATACAAGACAACTGCCTATCTTTTAATGGAGATAAATACGGAATTAAAAAGGTAAAGTCCTACCAAGTATGCCCAGGGGTGGATTGCACAGAATATAAAATTAAAAGAGACAAAACTAAAGATCTGGCAGTTGTAAACATAATGCCTGGTTGTTCTACTCCGTTGCAGTTAGTTAAAGAAGGAGATTTAACAGTTGAAAGTTCAATTGTTGGAAATGGATGTCTATATGTAAGAAAGGCAAATGGGGGAACTAATATTTATGAATTTACAGGAAATCAATATGTTCAAACTGAACTTGGATTAAAAGCTCAGTCAACTAGTTTTTCTGCATTAGTAGAAATTGGAGATGTAATCCAATGGCGTGCTAATCCTAATAGTACGTTAGTATTTATGGAGATTTGCACTCCTCCATATAAAGATGGAAGATTTGAAAATATTACAGAAACCGATGAGAGGTTCTTTAGTTTTATCGAAGCTTAAACGTTATCCTTCAACCACTTTAAATTGCGGATACTTCTCGTCTATTGCTTCAAAAATTCCACAAAGTACTTCTTCATCTTCACCATAATAATTAGATTCTTGAAGAATTTGTCTTAATGGGTTTAAAAATAATGTAACGACTTCAAAATTAATTCTACCTTTAAAGTGAGTTAGAAATAGACAATAAGTTTCTACAAAAGCACATTGTAATTGGGTATATTGCTGCTCGTTTAATACAATTTTATTATCTACTACAACTTTCCTTTGAATAATAATTTGGTTTAAAGCTGCAAATACATCATTCAGTTTTTGAGCATTCTTTTCATCTAAGTGTCTTGGTAGTGAGGTGTTTTGAAAATTACCTGCTTTTATTAATAAGTTTTGGCTCATTTAAATTTATATAAAAGATTAAAAAAGGAATCTCTAAATTGAGATCTATTAATTTGTATTCAAGGGAAATTAATTTGTACGAGTGTACAACTATACCTAACCTATTACAAAACATTAATTCTATCGGATAATTTACTAGACTCATAAACTCATTCTTGTATAATGACCCTAAACATTGTTTTTAGAAAAGAGATTATGGAGGATGGAAAATACTTCTGGCATGCACTAAGTGTAGACGAAACTTTCAAAATTTTAGAAAGTAACAAAGATGGACTTACCGACGAAGAGCACAAAAAACGTATTAAAATATATGGTTTAAACGAGCTTCCAAAAGAATCTGCAGAACCAGCATGGAAACTATTCCTTTCGCAGTTTAATAGTCCATTAATGTATTTAATGATGCTTGCAGCATTTGTTTCTCTACTTCTTGGAAATACAACAGATACAATATTCATCGTAGTAGTTCTTTCTAGCAATGCAATTGTAGGGTTTTATCAAGAATACAAAGCAAATAAATCTGTAGAGAAACTTGGAGTTGTTGTAACTAATACCCGTGTAAAAAGAAACGGAATTGATTTAGAAATAAATACTTCACAACTTGTTCCTGGAGATATCGTGGTCTTACGTCCAGGAGATAAAGTCCCTGCAGATGGAAGAATAATAGAACTCGATGAACTTAAACTAAATGAAGCTAGTCTTACTGGAGAATCTAGGTTAATAGAAAAACAAATAGAACCTGTAAACGAAGACTTTGAACTTGGAGATAGAAAATCTCTAGTATTTATGGGGAGTATTGTAGAAGAAGGGTCTGGAACAATGATTGTAACAACTACAGGAATAAATACTCAGTACGGAGATATTGTTGAGCTTTTAGAAAAGACACCCGAAGAAGCTACTCCACTTCAGAAAATGATAGCGGGATTATCCAAAGTAATAGGAGTTGTTGTTACTGTAGTTATAGTTTTAATAGTTGTGGAGGGTTATTTAGCTGGAAGACCAATGAACGAAGTCTTTGCAACTGCTCTTGCTCTATTCGTTTCGGCAATACCAGAAGGGCTTTTGCCAGCAATTACAATTGTACTATCAATTGGAATGTATAGAATTGCAAAACATAAAGGATTGGTTCGAAGACTTGCAGCAACAGAAACACTCGGAGGAGTAACAGTAATTTGCACAGATAAAACTGGAACGCTAACAAAAGGAAAGATGGAGGTTGTTCAGATTAACACTTTAAAAGGAGATACTCTTATAACCGATACGAAAAATATAGAATTGGCACAACAAGTTCTTAAGGCAGCAGCATTTACAACAGATGCATACATAGAGAATCCAGGAGCATCTATAAATAAACTTGTCATCCGTGGAAGATCCACAGATCAAGCATTTTTAAAAGCAGCAGAAATTTTTGGAATACATAAAAATATTTTAGAGAAAGAAAATAAAGTAATTGATAGTATCTTATTCTCATCTGAGCGAAAGTACTCTGCTTCACTGAGACAGAATTCAAAGAAAGAAACTACACTTTATGTAATTGGTGCTACAGAAAAGATTTTGGCATTATCAGATTTTATTTCTTCTGGAAGTGGTCATGTAAGTATAGGTAGTAAGGAAGCTAAAGATTTTATTTTAAAAGCTGAAGAATTAATGAAGAATGGTTACAGGTTAATTGCTTGTGCCTCTACAGAATATACTTACAAAGATACAATGCTAGATGAAGGAAAACTTAAAAATCTTACTCTTATAGGATTTATAGTTTTAAATGATCCAATTAGAAAAGAAGTAGTTGCCGCATTTAAAGAAACACAAAGAGCTGGAATTAGAACAGTAATTATCACAGGAGATAATAAATTTACTGCAATAAGAGTAGCAGAAAAAATTGGATTTAGAATAACTGAAGATATGGTTTTAGAAGGGGGAGATTTGGATCAATTGACGGATGCCCAGTTGCAAAAGAAAGTTCGAACAGTGCTGCTTTATGCAAGAGCTACATCCAGGCATAAGTTAAGAATTATCCAAGCTTTTCAGGCACTTGGAGAAGTGGTGGCGATGTTTGGAGATGGGGTAAATGATGCGCCAGCTCTAAAGGTTGCAGATATTGGAGTTGCAGTAAGCAAAGAAGTTGATGCAACAAGAGAAGTTGCAGATATATTACTTTTAGATAGTAGTTTTTCTACAATCGTTAAAGCAATCGAAGAAGGAAGAATTATATTCAATAATATTCGAAGAGTTTTTCTCTATTTAACTACGCAAGACTTCTCTCAATTCTGTTTATTCTTTGTGTCTATTGCACTTAACTTACCATTGCCATTAATTGCTTCTCAACTTCTATTTGTAAACTTACTAGAAAGTGGATTGCCGGATCTCGCATTAACTATAGAAAACGAGAGAGATGGTGTTATGGATACTAAACCAAGGGGGTCTAAAGGGATAATAAATGGAAATGTTCTTAAATGGATTTCGGTATCTTTCTTAGCAAGTGGGGGAATAGCATCAATCTCTTATTTACTTTTACTTCGTTTGGTAGATAATACTGAAATAATAAGAACAATGATGACTATGATTTTATGTTTTGAATCTTTGTTTTTGTCGCTATCCCTTCGATCTTTCGGAAAAAGTATTTTTAGGTGGGATATCTTCTCTAATAAATGGTTAACTGTTGCAATTGTAATAGGCCTTATTATGATGTTGGGAGCCGTCTATTTCCAACCGATTAGCTCAATGCTTCAATTAGTTCCTTTACCTTTTGAAGCGTGGCTAATAATAATATATGTAAATTTATGGGAGATTGTAATTATTGATCACGCTAAGATGAAATTTCTGACAAAGGAAGGTTAAATTCTATCTAAATGCTTCCTAGTATTCTCTTCTACTCTAAATTCTATAACTTTCTTTACTAAATCCCATGGAATTGGATCATTGATTAGAAATTTTATAGCTCCTTTAGAAGTATCGTAATCTTTAGATTTTTTTTCGAAAAACAAAACTCCACTTGGTGTTGGGTAAAATCCAATATGGTTATCGTATGCAGCAAAGTGAACTAAGTTAGCATCGTTTAATCTAAATGTTGGCATTCCATACTTCATTGCCTCAATTGCATCTGGAACTAAATCGTGAATTACTTTTCTAAACTCTTTAAGTTTTTTCTGTACAGGTTCTGGGTAGTTGCTTATGTATTCATCAATAGATGCATACTCCTTTGACGTTCCTCTCATAAAGACTTTATAAAAATTATACTGCTGCAATTGCATCTATTTCTATTAATGCTTCCGGATTACCAAGGCCAGCAACGAATAGACCTACTATAGCAGTTGCATGCTTTCCCCAAATTTTTTGAGATGCAGCAAATGCTGCTTTTAAATCGTTACCTTGAACTATATAGATTGTAAGTTTAACAACATTTTCTTGCTTTGCATCTGCTGCTTCTAAAGCAGCTATAACATTCTTAAGAGCTTGTTCAGATTGTGCCTCTATTCCTTCCAACATTTTTCCATCTGTTGTCACACCATTCTGACCACCAATATAGATCATTTTAGAAGCTTCATCAACTACAACAGCTTGCGAGAATGCTGGATTTTTGTACATTGTATCTGGGTTTAAATGAGTTATTTTCATACAGAATTTGTAAGAAGTTATATTCTTATTATATGAGTGAAGGGGAAATTTATCAATAAAACGGAGAGTGAGGGATTCGAACCCCCGGTCCCTTGCGAGACATCCGTTTTCAAGACGGACGCGTTAGACCACTCTGCCAACTCTCCATTAATCAAATTTGGTTTGTTAATTCAGCTATACCCCTTAGACTCCCGATGAATCGGGACTAAGAACTTCTAAGTTCGAACTACGCTATGCTTGTTCTCACTAAGAATCTCTTGAGCACTCTGCCAACTCTCCATTTATTAATTAAGCATGTAATTATAACCGAATATCCCTTTTTTTTCGATACTCTATTTCATTTTTCGGTAAATCCATCTATAATAAAAAAAAGTCGTCCAGCTAAAGCTGTTCGCCGTTTTTTTATTGTTGTATTGGTCGCTGTTAACACAGCCTATTAATTTTGCGTTCTAAAGAACGCAAAATACAATAATAAACGAGTATAATAAAGAAAAAGTGTACACTAAATGTCACTATATTAATGCAGAAAGAAATATTATGCATTAAGCTTAACAGTTAATTAAAACAGTCAAATGAAAAAAGTATATCTCTCCAAAGCTAGGAATACAAAACTAGGTAAATCAAGATTAGACATTATTAGAGAAAACAAAGGTAGAACATTATTAAAAGGTTTTAGACCCCGAAGAATTAAACTTTCCAAAAAAATGAAAAAGATCCTATTAATAGGAGCTGGAGTTTTTGGAATTATTTTATTACTAGTTGGATTAAGAGTAATGGCATGGGTACAAGGGCTTAACGAAAAGCTTCCAAACCCAGAAACAGTTTTCCAAGACTTACCAGTTGCTTCAGAGATTTACGATAGACTTGCATTAGATGGTGGTGAAGGTGGAACAAGACTTTATAGAATGTTCTCCGAATACAACGCAGATAATTTCTCCATTACAGAAGTTCCCGATACAGTTAAATTAGCATTCTTAGCTGCTGAAGACTCAAACTTTTTTGAACACGGAGGATTTGATACAGGAGCTATTTTAAGATGTGGATTTAATAACTTTAGAGGAACTGGAGCACAATGTGGAGCATCAACTATTACACAACAGTTAGTCAAATTAACAACTGAAATTAGAAAAGATCAAACAACAAACAAAATTCAACAAAAAATTGAAGAGCTTTTATTAGCATCTAAAGTTGAACAAAGTTATCCAAAAGAACAAATTTTATTAATGTATTTAAGAGCTACATCCTATGGTTCTTCTATTGTCGGAGCAAAAGCTGCGGCAAATTTCTATTTTAGAAAACAACCTAAAGATTTATCTTTAGATGAAGCAGTTGTACTGGCTTCTATAATCCAAAATCCATCTTATCTATCCCCTACTGTCCCTTACGATCAAGATACAAAAGCATCCCAAGATAGATTACAAGAAAGAATGGATTATGTTTTTGGACAATTGAAATCTAACAAAGATAAATTTAATAATAACTTATCAAAATATTATGGAGATGATGGAAAGCAACAAACTTTAACAGATGAATTGATCGATGCTGCAAAAGCAGAAGATTGGAGAGCTGCATTAAAACCACCAGTTGCAACAAATATTTTAGCTGGACACTTTGTAGACTACGTTATTCAAGAATTACAAAATAGAAACTACAAGAATGGAACAGAACCATTTACAAGAGGAGACTTACAAATTGGAGGATATAGAATTTATACCTCATTAGACTACAATGTTCAAAAAATTGCTGAACAAGCAGTAGCACACGGAGGAAATGATTATTCTTACTGGAATGCAAACAATGCAGCTTTATTAACCACAACACCAAACAATGGACAAATCATCGCTATGGCTGGATCTAAAGATTACTTTGGAGAAAGTACAGGTTGTGATGATAGAGGTTGTAAATTCGACCCCGAAGTAAATGTTTTAACATCACTTAGAGAACCAGGATCTTCAAACAAACCAATGGGATATTACGAAGCATTTAAAGAAGGTAAATTATTTCCTGGAAGTTTATTACCAGACTTTCCATTAAAGATTTCGGATGCAGCAGGAACTGGATACGATATTAAGAACTGGGATGGAAATTACAAAGGAGTTTCTTACACTGCTGGACAAGCTTTAGCAGACTCAAGAAACATTCCAGCTATTCAAGTAGTTGAATTAATTGGAGTTTCTAAATATGTAGAAACAGCACAATCTTTTGGATATACAACTTACACAGATCCAGATAATTATGGTCAGTCTATTATCTTAGGAGGAGTTTCTGTTAAACCAGTTGAGCATGCTCAAGCTTATGGAATCTTCGCTAACGGAGGAGACTTAGTAAAATTAAATCCAATTTTAAGAATTGAAGATAAAGATGGAAAAACTATTTATGAAGGTACTCCAGATAGGACATCTGTAGGAGACCCTCAAGCAATTTATATATTAAATCAAACTCTAAAAGGAGTTCCACCACAAAACAATTTATCTTGGGATGGAAGAGAATGGGCAGGAAAAACAGGAACAACTAACAACAACGAAGACTCATGGTTTGTAGGATTTACACCAGATATGGTTTCTCTAGCATGGGTTGGAAATAATATTAAAGACCCAATGGATCAAAACTATGGATACGCTTATTATTTAATTGGAGATTGGTATTCAAACTATGTAAGAGCTATTGGAGATTTTCCTTACTTCTCTTCTCGAACAGGATTTACTAGACCTGGAAATATTGTCCAAGCTGGTGGAGATTGTAACGCTGCAGGAGAATGTTTAGGACTAACTTCTGGATTGATGATCTCGGATAGAAATCCACCAAGAGACAATAAACATATTAAAGCAGTAGTTTGTGTAGATCAACAAGATAGACTTGCAAGAGCAATCGATAAAGATTCAGGAAAAGCTATTGAGAAAGATTTCATCTATTACATAATGCCTAATCCATCAGAACAAAATCAATTAGACAGATACTTCTCAGACCGAGGATCTATTAATGGAGCACCTACAAAAGATTGTGATGCTAGCAGAACAGGAGTATTTATTGCAGCACCTACAAGTGGAGCAACAATTAGTGGATCTGTAAATATTAAGGGAAGTGCTTATTCAGACTCAGGAGCTTTAACTGGAATCCAATTTAGAGTAGGCACACAAGTTATACCGGGTTGTGCTGTACCAGTAGCAAGTCTTGCAAACTTTGATGTTACTTGTGATATTTCAGCATTAGGATTAGATAATGGAAGCTATGTGTTTAACGCAAAAACAACAGGAGTAGTAATGAATGTAGATGTACCAGTTATTGTTGGAGGACCAGTTGCAAATAATTATAATCTAACAGTAGCACCAGCTGCAGCATGTGCTCATCCATGTGCAGCAACGTTAACTCCTTCACCTGGATTGTCTGGAGTTAAGATATGGCAGAGTGTTAACGGAGGTGGAGCTCTTGAAGTTCCTCCAGGAGCTTGGGCTTCGTCAAACCCTGGAACTTATACATTCTACTTTACAGGTGCAAATACTAAAGGAGGACAAATAACGTCTGCTACGACGACTAAGCAAGTTAATTAGGGCCTTCTTGGCTGTATTAATTAAGTATAATCCCACTGTTAAAGGTGGGATTTCTTATGGCTGGATTTTGATCCTCATTTATAGTTAGATCGAGGCCGTGCTACGTCCTATTAATCATCCCCGAGCGAAGTCCAGGGGATATCGCTCTGTGTAGGGTGATTCCTCCACTCCCTTCGGTTACGCTCAGAGTCGGTCGGAATGACATAATAATGTGATGTCATTGCGAGGAGTCCGCCAAGGACGACGTGGCAATCCCAAACAATTAAACTTAAAACTCTTTAGATATTAGACATTAAACGTTATGAGATTGCTTCGCTTCACTCGCAATGACAATTAGGTGGTACTCAAAGAGAACCTATCTGCATCTCTTCGTTCCTATAGGAACTCATCGTGCATCGAGGCTGCACCACCTTCACGTAATGCTGAGTTACGATCAAATGTCACCATAAACTTACGGGATTGCTTCGTCAATTCATTCCTCGCAATGACAAAAAAAATCCCGATTGCTCGGGATTTTAAATTCATATTAATGAGATTGCCATCCTTCGACTTCGCTCAGGGCAGGCTATCCTCGCAATGACCTATGCAGTAACTGATTTTACAATTGAGTTAAAGCTTTCTGGGTTGTGAACTGCTAATTCTGCTAAGTTCTTTCTATCTATTGTAACGTTATGTTTGTTTAATAGATTAATAAACTTGCTGTAGCTAACATTATGTTCTGTTAAACTAGCAGAAATAACTTTAATCCACTCTGTTCTAAATTGAGAAGATCTTCTTCTTCTGTGAGCGTATTCATATTGTCCTGAATGTAAAAGCAATTGTTTTGCTCTTCTGTAAGACTTTGAATATGTCATTCTGTAGCCTTTTGCAAGCTTTAGGACACTCTTATGTCTTCTAGATTTTGTTAGTCCTCTTTTAACTCTCATATTTACAATTTAATATTTTTATATGTGTAATAATCTCTTAATCTTCTTAACATTTCCTTTTGCAGTAATTACCATAGCCTCAGGATTTATCTTTCTTTGTGCAGAAGACTTATTCTTTCTATGTGCGTTGTTTCTCATTTGTTGAGCAGCTCTTTTAACTTTTCCTGTGCCAGTGATTTTAAATCTCTTAGCTGTTGATTTATGAGTTTTTAATTTATATTTCTTCATTTTATAGTGCTTTAATTATTATACTTTGATTTCTGCCTTCTCTTGCTACTTCTGATATAGGTTTTGCAAAGACAGCTATTTTCTCTTGAATTGATCTCATTGTTATATTCATTTGCTCTGGCATTGTTTTCTTAACAAACTTTACAGTTAGTTTTGCAGTGCCTCCTTTAGTCAAAAACTTTCTAATCTTCTCTAATCTTATCTCTAAGTCTCTTTCTTGAATTTGAGGTTTAAACCACCACTCTTTCATTTCAGAAGCTTTTCCTTTATTCTTTCTTAACTTCTTTGTCTTCTCGTATTTAGATTTAGCAATGTCTCCAATCTTCACAACGCTTACTCCATCTGTTCTTGAAGATACTACAATTAGGTCTAATTCCTTGCTTTTAGCTAGGTTTAGAGCGTCTATCTTGTCCATCTCACCAAGGTTTTCTCCATTCTCATCAATAACCATCAATCTCAAAGCTTTGATATTCTCATTAGCTTCTATCTTTACGACTGGTGCATTATTATTACTATTATATTTTTTATTCTTTCTTACTATCTTTATAGTTTGGGTAGTTCTAACTAAACAAAAGAGATTTTATCAAATTTTTGCCACTATCTCAATAGGAAAAGGAGATTACTTACCTTTTAACAGGTATTTGAATAAATCTTCTATTTTCATTAAACCGTGGTTATTTTTGTTTATTCTCGCATTTATTGTACCATTTTCTATCTCATTGTCTCCAATAATAGCAATCACTCTTGCGTTAGAATTTTCGGCAATCTTAATTCTGTTATTTAAACTCTTTGTAGTAAATAACACTTTAGCGGAATAGCCTTCTGCATTCACTTTCTTCTTAAAATCAAGAGCATAAGTCATATGTTTCTTTTTTAGAGGAACAATAATTAGCTCGTAAGCCGATGTATCTCTAGTTAATTCCCCATTAGTATCCTCTAGGTGATATGCCATCAGATTTAGTAAATTCACAAAGTACTCAATCATATGGACTTCTACTCCTGTACTAGTTGTGAATGCTTTGTTATAAACTTTTACGGTAGCAATATCCCATTCTCTCTCTAAAGAGTCTTTAGCTTTAATTTTTAAAGTAATTTCTTCTCTATCTGTAGAAATAAGTTTTGTATGAGAGATTAAATTCTTTTGTAAGATCTTAGAGATTGAGTTAAATAATGGATCTTCTGAATCTTTATACTCTAAGTCTATATAAAGACTAGAATTATCAATTAAAAGTGTTTTTATAATATGCTCTACCTTCTCTAAACCTAAAACTAATCCAGAATCTGTTTGATAGTTCTTAAAGAAGAATACGTTACTAGATGGTTGTTTTGTATCTTTTACTTTTAAGTTTACACATTGAGTAAATATGAACATTTCGAGTGGGTATTCTTGTTTGCTTCTTGGGTTTGTTAAAGCAGCTATATCTGCAGCAATACTAATCTCCTCCGCACTCTTTGGCACAAAGAAAAGTGGTAGTTCAATAGATTCGTCTGTTAAAACATATTTATAGATAGCTTTTCTAAATCTATCCATTACTAAAGCTCCTTTATCTGTAATAGTAAGAACTTTATTATTGTTCTTAGCAAAGTAACCATCTTGAATAGAGATCTTCATAAAGTCTCTCTCTTCTTTTTGCTTTTGCATACTTTGATACTCCCCAATCTCATTCTCATTCCTAAATGTCATTCCATGTATTCTTTTTAGAATTGGTCTTGCAGGATCTTCGTTCCAATGCACATCTTCAATCTTGGTAATTATAATAGGTCCTACTTCGGAAGTTGAATTAACATGAGGACCTCTACATAAGTCTACAAATGTTTCTCCAGTCTTATAGAAGCTAACTTCATCGTCTGGGATCATATTTAAAAGCTCAGCTTTGTAAGCCTGTCCCTTTTGCATAAGCATGTTTTGTGCTGCTTGTCTGTTTAATAGAATTTGTCTAAATGGTAAGTTCTCCTTTTCTATCTCCTTTGTTTTCTCTAGGATCTGTGAAACAATATCTGGTGTTAGTTCTTCGGATATTTCAAAGTCGTAGTAAAAGCCAGTTTTTGTAACTGGACCAATTCCTATTCTGACTCCTGGAAATACTTCGCTTACAGCCATGGCTAATATATGAGCTGCTGAGTGCTTTACGTCGTCTGTTATTGTTGAATAATAGTTCATAGTCTTTTAATTTAAATTTAATGAGCCACCGTTCGGTTGTACTTCACTTCGTTTGTAAAATCATTGCTTTATTGAGCAGTACAGGATCCCCTCGATACGCTTCGCTGCTCAGGGCAAGCTCTGTGACCTTACCCATCCTTCGGCTCGCTCAGGACAGGCTCCTTTATTATAACCTAATGAGCGCTGTAGGGTTCGAACCTACGACCTCCTCGACGTCAACGAGATGCTCTACCAGCTGAGCTAAGCGCTCTAATATCAGTTTATCCGCCTTGAGAGGACGAGCAAACTGCTCGTGTCAACTTTCTCCATTCTAATTATAACCTAACTGAATCATCAAGAATAAAAAGAAAGAGGGTCATGAAACCCTCTTCTGTCTATTAATCTACAATTTTATCAATAATTCCGTATTCAACTGCTTCTTTTGCATCTAACCAATAGTCTCTATCAAAGTCTTTCTCGATTTTCTCTTTAGACTTACCAGTTATTTCGGCTAAGTTTTGATAGAGGTTATTTCTAATCTTAATAATATGTTTTGCTGTAATCTCAATATCAGTTGCCTGTCCTTGAGCACCTCCTAATGGTTGGTGAAGCATAATATCTGCATTCTTTAATGAGAATCTCTTTCCTTTCTTTCCATTTGCTAATATAACGGCACCCATAGAAGCTGCCCATCCTACAACAACTGTAGAGACATCACACTTAATATGGTTCATTGTATCGATAATAGCTAATCCAGATTGAACGTGTCCTCCTGGGCTATTAATATACATAGTAATATCTTTCTTTGGATCTTCTTTCTGTAAGAATAATAGCTGTGCAATAACGCTGTTTGCCATTCCGTCATCTATTTCTCCGGAAACAAAAACTATTCTCTCTTTTAGAAGCCTTGAGTAGATATCGTATGCTCTTTCTCCTCTGCTTGTATTCTCTATAACTGTTGGTACTATATAGCTCATAAATTTATATTTAGATAATATATTGTACAGGTCCCGATAGCTTCGCATCGGGATGATGATAATCTAATGTTCGCTTCGCTTACTAAGATTATCAATCGATTATATCACTGAGGGTCGAAATTTGACTATAGAAATGAAAAATCCCGATTGCTCGGGATTTTTCACTGCACTTTTAACTATTTTTACCTATAAAGCTAATTGCTTAACTTTACATACTTATTATAAAACAATTGGAATAAATGTCAACAATATTTATTCTATTTTCCTATACTTGTACAGTTAATTTGTACACACGCTTCATTACCTTATATAGATAGGCTATCTCCGATGCTTAAGCCTAGTGTCTTGGCCGCCCCACCGTTTAATTCTAGAACATAAGCAGCTGGTACTTGAGAAGGATAAACAACTGTAGTTTGGTTAGGTGCAGTATGGTCGTAAAGATTAACAACTTTTAGATTTTCATCTAAATAAATAATATCTAAGCTTATTAAAGTACTTTTCATCCAGAAAGTTCTTGGTTTAAGATCATCAAAGACAAAAAGCATCCCTTCATTTGAGGGCATACTTGTCACATTCATTAGACCACGCTCTTGTTTTGCGGGAGACCTCGCAATAATTGCACTAATGCTCTGCTGGTTATATTTAAGATTAAGTCTTTCTCCATCGTTAGTTTTTCTTAATAAAGAACCAGTGTTTATTTCTATACTAGTTGGATTAACTGGTGTTAAACCCTCAGGTTGTAAAACTACTAATTTAATAAATGAGAAGCAAGATAATAAACCGATAACTACGGCTACGATAATACTTCCAATTGTTAATTTTGAAGCGTCTTTCATAATTTATATACTAGATAAAAGATAAGGGATACTGGTTCATCAGATATTTAATAACTCTAATATCTTGTATCCAATATCTATTTTCTCAGACTATTCTTTTAAAGTTTTTTTCAATATCACTTTTATTTAGAATCCATCTTATTGGTCTACCATGTGGGCAACTCTGTGGATTTTTTAACTTTGGTAGATCATTAATAATCTGAAGCATCTCGGCTTCATTTAATTTTTGCCCTGCTCTAATACTACCATGGCAAGCAGTAAGGGCTACAAGGTAGTAAAGCTCGGTTGGAAGAGAAACTCCAGCGTAATCATGCGCTAAGCTCGAAAAATCATCCTCATTATGAATTATTGCATCGATATAATTCCTAGCATTTAAATGTTCTATATCTTCAGGAACTTCTGTAATCTGAATATCTTTACCTCCAAAGTCCTCAACACCTATTCCGATTTTTTTTAAATCTTCTGCACGATGTAGTATTAATTCTTTCTCTTCTGCTCGTAGTTCCACGACTTCGGGTACTAATAACGGTTTAGTTTTAATGTTATTAGAGCTAAATAATATCTTCTCAAAGAGAATCTTCTCTGCAGCGGCATGTTGGTCAATAAAGACTACTCTGCTATCAGATTCGAAAACAATATAAGTACTTAATACTTGAAAAGGTTTAAAGTTCTGCACTTCTTCAACTTCAGAAGTCTTATACTCTGTTGGTGTTCCACTCGTTACAAACTGTGAAAAATTCATTACATCGTTAACTGTAGATTTAGATGTTGTAGAAGAATAAGAAATCTTCTCTTTTGTAGAATAACTAAAACCTCTACTCCCAACAGGGGTATAGTTTTCACGGATTGGTTCGCTTACTATCTCCTCCTCTCTTTTTATCTCATTGTTTAGCTTTGTATTATTTTCGAGCGCACTTCTTGCTAGTTTAAAGACGCTTCTAAAGATTTCGTCTTGATTTTCGAACCTCACTTCGAGCTTTCTAGGGTGTACATTTACATCAACCATTGATGGGTCCATGTGTATGAATATGAAGTAATGTGGCTTTAACTCCTTGTGTATAAACCCTTGGAAAGCTTGGCTTACTGCAGCACTAATAACCTTACTGGATATAGATCTACCATTCATAGATATGTACTGAATAGTTGAGACTTTCTTAGCTAGCTCTGGCTTGCAAAAAAGCCCTGTTATTTGATACGATTTACCATCAAAATGTACTTCTTCGAACAAGCTTTCGGCTGTATTTTTGCCATAAATATCAAAAATTCTATCTTTAATACTATTTGCTGAGGGAAGTCT
>JBDSRX010000075.1:0-10807 GCA_039929105.1 Candidatus Dojkabacteria bacterium | reverse complement strand
TGTTAGATCAAAAGGATTTATTAACTTTGCAAATGCACCTTTAAAAGATAAAAAGTATCTGCTTCAATATGTTCTTTCTAGAAAAGACTATATATATTTAGATTGGACAGATGAAAAGAAGATGACGGCTCTTTTAATATTAGGGAAGGGTTTAAATAAAAAAGAAATATTAGATTCTTTAAAAGCCTGTGAATTTAAGCAGAAAGGTTTCTTAGGATCTTTAAAAGATAAAGTAAAACATGAGTTGAATACTTAACTTCTCATACTTTTTTAATATCTAAAAAAGTATGCAAAAAAGATTTGGGGTAAAAGGACGTCGAAAGCATTACGTGGGATTCGACAACTCCTTTTACCCCAAACCCCGATATCCTAAACATATAGACTCCTCTGCCAGTTATTTTTTGATTTCTTCTTGACTTTGCGACTTCGTTGCATTTATAATAATGCAACTTAATCGCATTTGTATGAAGATAACAAAAAACCAGAAACAAATAATAAACTTATTCTCAGAAGGCAAATTATTAAAGGCTCATGAGATTGTAGAACAATTATCAGACATTGATAGGGCTACCATCTTTAGAAATTTAAATAAACTTGTTGATGAAGGAATTCTAACCCCTCTAAATGTTTCAAAGGGTTCACTTACTTATGAGCTATTAGAACTTGAGCATAAACATCTGCACTTTATTTGTAATAACTGTGAAAAGATTCAACATATTGAAGTTAATTCTAATATTTTAAAGAATATTATTCCTGAAGGAGTTCAACTAGAGGATTTTGAACTTAATTTAAAAGGCAAATGTGAGGACTGTCGTGATTAATGATCTCATTGTAAATAAATATATATATTTCTTATTTAATTTTATGACTTGGCTATATTCCATCGGTGCAACATTCGTTGTGAGTTTAATTTCTTTTGTTGGGATTTTATTATTTTTTAGAAAAACAAATGCTAAGAGTAATTTTATTACTTCATTAATTGCATTTGCAGCAGGTGCCTTATTAGGAGATGCATTTTTACATTTAATAGGAGAGACAATTCAAGAGAATGGATACTCTGTTGAAATAATGATTTTTGTTTTTGCTGGAGTATTATTAATGTTAATTATAGAAGCATATTTTCACTGTAGTCACGATACTGAAGAAGAATATAAACACGAGCATGTAAAGAAATCTGTTTTAGCAAATTTAAATACTTTTGGAGATGCGATACATAATTTTTTAGATGGAATTGCAATTGCAGCAAGTTTTTTAGTAAGTCCAGTTGCTGGAGTTGCAAGTACTATTGCTATTATAGTTCATGAAATCCCACAAGAGTTTGCAGATGTTGGAATTCTTTTATATTCTGGCTGGTCAAAAAAGAAAGTACTAATTGTTAACTTTATTACTGCCTTAACTGCTGTAGCCGGAGCAATATTTGCTTTAAGTTTAAACAGTGTTATTGCAGATGCACAAAGACTTTTGATTCCGTTAGCTGCAGGACAGTTCATCTATATAGCTCTTGCAGACTTACTTCCAGAGATTCACGAAAAATCTGGAGTAAAGAAATATGTAATTGAAATCGGAATGTTTTGTATTGGATTTATCTTAATGTACGCTTTACTCTTTTTAGAGTAAGGTACAAACCCAGAATCTGTTTCTCTCGAATTGATCATTTAGAACTTCAATGTTCCATTTGCTAAATTCGAGAGTTTCTTTTTTTGTATGAGTATCATCAACTTCTAAAACTACAGTTCCATTAACATTCAAAAACTTTGTAGATTGCTCTAATAATTTTCTAATTAGTTCTAACCCATCAGAACCTCCATCTAATGCTTCTCTTGGCTCAAAGTCCTTTACGCTCGAATTTAAACTAGAAATTCTGCTTGATGGAATGTATGGAAGATTTGAAAGTATTAAATCAAATTTCATTTTTGGAAATTCTTTTAATAAATCTGAATGTAAAATTTGTAACGAGCTTTCATCTTTTTGGTTTATAAAGCAATGAAGTTCTCTTTCTGTTAAAAACTCTCTTGCATTAAATTCTGCAATATCTAATGCTGGGTGTGAAATTTCAGATAAATATCCATCGTATGGTATTAATCTCTTCTCTAATTCTAATGCCATAGTAATTCCAATTACTCCAGATCCTGTTCCAACATCAGCAAAAGTTACTTTGCCATATTTATTTGCTCTTTCATCTAGAATTTCTAATGCAATATCAATTATTTCTTCTGTTTCAACTCTTGGAATTAGAACATTTTTATCTACTTTAAAATCTCTTCCATAGAATTCTCCCATTCCTGTTATATGTTCAACAGGAATATTATTTGTAACTGTTTTAAGAAGCTCAAATGGATCCTTACCATGTTTTAATAAATGATTTGTATCTTGGCTAGAAAATCTTCGCATAAAAAAATCTCTCTAATTAAATTAATAACTAGAGAGATGATATCACAATGTCTCAAATGTTTTATTGAGCGAATGAGATTGATTTTACCATTTCATCTATTTCAGAAAGTTGTGTATTGTCCTTAGAAGCGGATACATAAACAATCCAGTAGATATCGTTAGAATCTGGAACTTGTCCAGTATCTCCACCTGCAACAACTTCTTTAAAGTAAATTGGATGTGATGTAAAGATACACATTTTAGACGGTTCAGAAGTATCTTGGTAATAAAATTTTGCATATACACTATTTCCTCCTGGAACCACCATTCTAATTAATCCTTTGTTCATATCCCCACCATCAGATCCAATAGGTCCTTGATCTATTAAAATTGTGTATTGATCACTGCAAACAATAATTGGATTTCCACTTATGATGCTCGAAACTGCTTTAGTAAAAAAGAAAGACACAGTGTTGTTAGCTTCACTCATAGAAGTTAATGTCAAATCATTTCCATTTCCTTGAGAAGCACCAGGGTTATAACTATTCAAACTAGAAGGTTCTTGAGTTATATCCCATTCAGATGAATTATATTGAAAATTGAATCCATGATCAGGAGCGTACGTATATGTAGTTAAACCAGTAACTGGAGTAGCAGAAGGTGTACTTGGATTAGGTTCTCCAACATCGATTCCTGGTGAAGATACTGGAGTTACTTCCACATCGTCAAATGTTGGCGCTGGACTTTTTTCAGTAGATCTACCATAAGTAAATGCTACTGTTACAAAAAATAATAAAGAAACAATAGCTAAAATGATTGCTGCAATTAACTTTTTCTTATCTTGGTCCACTGGAGGCGTCAAAGAGGTTTCAATATTGTTTAATGAAGAATTCATAATGTGTAAATAAAATTTAAAGTCTAACTACACTTTAGAGTATCTTGATGCACATTTCAATTAATTAGGTTTCTTTTTCTTATCTTCCTTTCCGTCATCTTTAACTTCTTTTAATACATGTACAAGTTTTAGTTTTTTCCCATCTCTTTTAACTTCTTCTTGTGCAGATTCAATTAGATCTATTCTAATTAATTCTTTAATTAATTCTAATCTCTCTCTTGTAGTCCCTAGCTTTTCTGATAATTCAAAAACAGTTTCATCTCCTTTTACCTTATCTCTAAGTTCTTTTGTTTTCTTAGAAAGCTTCTCTAACTCAATCTGAGCTTCTAAAGAATCTTTAATATCTTTAAGATCTCCTCTTAAAGTTTTAATAACTCCCTTCAATTTGAAATACTCTGCTACCTTATCCAAGTCTGGATTACTCAATAAATCGTCGTTTTTAGTGTTGCTCATAATTGGCACTTAATAATTAAAATATGAATTTCGTATGAATGTTAGCTAAATCAACTAAACCTTACTGGCTATATACTTTCACGTTTAGATTTCACGGAATTCTCTACTATGCGTATCGTTGCTTGTACATTATAGATAGAGATTATATTTGCCCAACACAATACTGAGTAGTATACTTAATTTAGAGGAGCTTCTCAAACATAATTTAATAAAGTAAGTTTTGTAGTAACATAATTTATATTTTATTACGATACCATGAGATATCTATTTGTAGCACCGAATTTAACGCAACCAACTTTCGAAACACTTCAAGAGGTCAGTTTTAAGATGTTTAAGAAAGTAGAAGAAATTCTAAATAAGATTAATAAAGCTGAATGCACAATTAAGATCTCAGTCTCTAAAGAAGGTCATGGAAATGTATATAGACTAAACGTAGAAGTACTAGATTTTAAAAGTGAGAAACCATTAGTTATTATTAAAGATCATGATCTTAGAAAAGCAATTGGAACTGCAGCTAGCAAGCTAAAGACTCAAATTGTGAATAGGCGAAAGAAAATGATTGGCTAACAAACAATTTAATAGTATTATCACTGCACTTAGAAATAAGTGCAGTTTTTTTTGACATCTTTTTTAGATATAGCTATAGTATGTGTAACAAATTTGTTTATTGTAAATTAATCTTTCATCCATAGCGTAGCTGTGGTGAAGATTAATAATGATAAAGAACGAAGTTCTGCTACAACAAAAATAAGGACTTTAGTCCGAAATTTTTATTTATTTTTTATATTATTTATTTATGAGAAAAACTTTCTCAAAAGTATTAGCAGCAGCTTCAGCTGTTGTAGCGTATTCTTTATTAGCAACACCAGTATTCGCTCAATCTTATGTTTATGACTATGGATATACTGACGCAGCAGCAGCTACAGGATTAGCAGGATTTAGTTTTGTATGGGCATTATGCGCATGTTGTATTCCTTTAATAATCAATGGAGTTATCGCATACTATATTTACAAAGATGCAAAAAAGAATCATATCGACAACGAAGCTGTTTGGGCTATAGTTGGATTCTTCTTTAGTTTATTAGGCTTATTGGTTTACTTCTTAGTTCCAAGAGCAGAAGCAATGAAGAAAATGGAAGGAAGGTCTATGGATAAAAAACCAGAAGACAAGATGTAATTCTTAATTGAATTTAAGAAAGACTCCGTAAGGAGTCTTTCTTTTTTTGCAATCGTGATGACATTGCGAACGAAGTGAAGCAATCTCAAACGTATATTCAACATTTCATGAGTCAATTAGAGTTATATACTAATGAGATTGCTTCGTCATTTCATTCCTCGCAATGACAACAAGGGTGTAACACCCAAGTAGGTGCAAATCTAAATGTCTTCGAATTTATAAATAAATTCTTATCGTTTATCTTTGGAGCCCTGGATCAAGTACTGAATTTACTCTACAATCAAGCCTTTGAAAATACTTGAATCAAGAAAGCTATATGATCATCAACAGGTTTCTCAATTAATCTAGCTCCTTCGTCTATATCTTCTCTACTTACATTTGCTGCAAAGTGTTTATCTTTCAATTTCTTTTTTACAGATTTAACTTCCATACCTTCAAATTTTGTAGGTCTCATTATAGAAGAAGCATTTAGAAAACCGCAAAGCTCATCGCAAGCAAATAAATACTTTTCAATTGTAGTTTCTGGATATTTCCCAGTTCTTTGAGGTCCATGTGCTTTAATTGCTAATACAACATCTTCAGGATATCCAAGTGCTGGTAAAATTTCACTCACTGCTTTGTTAGGATGCTCGTCTGGGAACTTTTCCCAATCTAAATCATGCAATAATCCAGATGTAAACCATTTATCAACTTCTTCATCAGAAAGATTCAAGCTTTTTGCATATGCTTCCATAGCTTTAGCAACCATATGACAGTGGTTTAACAATGATTCATTCTTTACGTATTCATTTAATAACTTCTCAGATTCTTCTCTTGAAGGCATAATATTTATTTAATTTGTAATGCAAGAATTATAAGACCGATTCAGTTATATGTAAAATCTTACATAATACTTTAAGCACGAAAATCGAATGAAGAAGCTCAAAAATGTGACATCTTTTGGATTTCTAATTTCGTGTTTCGGATTTTTAGTATATACTAAATATTGTTATATAGTTATAAAAAAGAAATGGGCATATTTGATCCGAAAAGAATGAGTACACAAGAGCATCTAGATATCGCAGATATTAAAGATGATATGGTTGTATTAAAAAATGGAAAGGTATCAATTGTAGTTGAAACATCATCATTAAATTTTGATCTATTAGATGGTCCAGAACAAGATGCAAAGATTGGTTCTTTTGCAGCATTTCTGAATGCAATAAATTTCCCTGTACAAATTGTTATTAAAACTCAAAGAACAGATATTGCAGGATATTTAAAACTTCTTGATTCTTACAAAGCGAAACTAACTTCAGAAGCTATTACTAATCAAGTTACTTTGTACCAAGATTTTATTAATAACTTAACTCAAACAACTCAAATTTTAGATAAAAGATTCTATACAGTTATACCTTCTCTAAAAATGCCAACTATTAAAAATAATTGGTTTAAAGAGACTTTTGGAACGCCTGAAAGAATTGCTAGTGTTGCAAAAATTGTTGCAAAAGCAAAAGAAGAATTGTATCCAAAAAGAGATGCAATTATAAAACAGTATGAAAATATGGGTGTTGCTGCGAAGCAATTAACAAATGATGAATTAATTAAATTATATTACTCTGTTTACGAGCCCGATAAAATGGGATTAGATGTTCTTAATTTAAGAGAAAGCGATGTAGAGAGTGGTTTAGTTGAAGGAAAATCTTTTTAGAAATTATTAAGTAAATATGGCATTATTCGGACTATTACCAGACTTTAATCCAAAACCAAAAAATGGTGTAAAAGCTGTTAGCCCAGCTGAGGCTGCTGCTTTAGCGAGAGAAAATCAATCTATTCAAAGATTTGCCCAAGGTTTAATTGATGTAAAAGATATTATTGCTCCAAGTGCTATTGAAGTTAACTTTAGTAATTTAATTATTGGAAATAAATACTTTAGATCTTATTTTGCAATTGGATTCCCAAGTGTTGTTTCTCCAAGTTGGTTAGAACCTTTAATTAACTTTGAATATCCTATTGATATTAGTACTTACTATTATCCTTTTGATACTGGAGAAATATTAAAAATCTTAAAAAGAAAGATTGCAGAATTTCAAGCGACTATTAATATTGAACTCGAAGCAGGAAGACAAGGAGATCCAGTTGTTGCAGTCCAATTAAAAGATGCATTGACTCTCCAAGAACAATTAGCAGCTGGTAATGAAAAATTCTTTCAATATGCTTTGTACTGTACTTTGCATGCAGACACAATGGAAGAATTAGATCAGATTTCTAGAAATTTAGAAAGTACAATGGCAACTATTGGAATTATTATTAAAGTTGCTACATTACAACAAGAAGAATGTTTCCAAAGTAGTATTCCATATGGTCTAGATAAGATTAATATGACTAGAAACTTGGATACAACTGCCATTGCTACTACTTTTCCTTTTGTAAGTAGTGAACTTACAATGGATAAAGGTGTTCTTTATGGAATTAATTTACATAATAACTCTTTAGTTATTTTTGATAGATTTTCTTTACCAAATGCAAACTCAGTTGTTTTGGCTACTTCTGGAGCTGGTAAATCTTACTCAGTTAAATTAGAAGCTGTTAGATCTTTAATGTTAGGTATTGATATTATAATTATTGACCCAGAAAAAGAGTTTGATAGGCTTTGCGATGCTGTGGGTGGTGAATATATCTCTTTCTCACAAGATGGAGCTCAAAAGCTAAATCCTTTCGAATTGTCGGGTATATTTAGTCCAGATGAAGATGAACTTAGATTTAAGATTCTTACACTTTCTGGTTTAATTAGAATGATGTTAGGAGGAACTGTAACTGCAGAAGAAGCTGCTATTTTAGACAGAGCTTTAATATTAACTTATAAAGAGAAAGGAATTACACCAGATCCATCTACTCATTCAAATGAGGCACCATTGTTAGAAGACTTATACAAAATTCTAAATGCTATGGCAGAAGACCAAGCTCATTCTATGGCTACAAGATTAGAAAAATATTTAAAAGGATCTGCAGCTGGAGTATTCGATAGAAAATCTACAGTTAATATTCACAACACATTTACTGTATTTTCTATTAGAGATTTAGCAGACGATTTAAGACCTCTTGCTATGTATACTATGTTGGATTATATCTGGACTAAGATTAAAAGAGATAAAAGAAAGAGATTATTAATAATCGACGAAGCTTGGATTATGATGCAATACGAAGATGCAGCAAGATTTGTATATTCAATTGCTAAAAGAGCTAGAAAATATGCATTAGGATTAACAACAATTACACAAGATGTTGACGACTTCTTGGGATCTGATTATGGAAGAGCTATTATAAACAACTCTTCTATGCAAATGCTTTTAAAACAAGCACCTGCTGCAATAGATAAATTAAAGAAAGTATTCTATCTAACAGATGGAGAAAAGTCTTTCTTAATGTCTGCAGGTATTGGACAGGGATTATTCTTTGCAGGAGCAAACCATGTAGCATTACAAGTTGTTGCTAGTGAGAACGAGCATAACCTAATTACAACTAATCCTAACGAGCTTTTACAACAGAAAACAGAAGCAGAAGAAGGAGATGCATTAGATATTTCGACTGCTTCAACGCCTTCAGGTAATACAGAGCCACCACAAGCTCCAATAAATTTACCATCACCAACACAAACAACAGCTTAATTAAACGAAGAGTTATAGACAGAAATTAAATTACTATTCCAAGTTCTTTCCTTGTAATCCAATTGAGTCCTTCTTCACCAAATACTTGTAAAATTTCATCTATAATTTGAGATTGAAATCTATTTTCTTTTATAATTAATCTATCAAAGGGTCTCTGTTTTAGTAGGTCAATTAATTCTTTTTTTGATTTTGTTAGGAAACCTTCAAAGAAGTTTTTAATTGTGGCTGATATCTTAGGATTGGATCTTATTAAAACAATATTCATAATGTCCATATATAGTGCATCCCAATCTCTCCATTGCTTTTCATTATCAAATAATAATGGTTCTACTTTTTCTTTTGGATGCGATTGGTAGCTAATTGAAATATCATATAGTCTTTCTAATAATATATCACGATAATTTCCAGTAGAAGGTATATGCATTTCTTGAAATACCTTGGTTATAAGCTTGTTAACATTTTGTTTTATAAACATAATTCGATTAATTCCATCTTTCTGAAATCCTGCAAGTTTTCCCATTGTAGTTATTGAATTTATATCTCTATTATTTGTTGAATTTTTAGAAAGGAATAATAAAAGAAATGCATAAGCAGTCTCTTGATTTAAAGGTATTTGTAATAATCTCTCAATTACCCTATCAAATTGATCATTATTATTTGAGTTTTCCAACATACTCTCTAAAATCTCTACATCATTAATCTTATTAATATCTAAGAAGAAACTTGCGAAATCGTTAGCATTATTTCTTTGATCAAATGGAATATTACCTCCAAAGATTGAAGGTTCTCTATTCAAATCTAAAGACTCAATAACCTCTGTATCATTTAAAGTTTGAGTGTCGTCATAGGAGAAGTTAGGTTCAATAATTCCTTCGGGGGCTTGATTTTCCTTAGTTTCATCGTTGGGTCTAGATATTGGCCTAGTATCACCTCTTTTCGTAGCATCAATATCTAATCCTAATCCAGGTTCTTCTTTAGCTAAGACTTCAGATATATCAATAGGTTTAGTTCCATTAGGAGGAGTATCCTCATATAATGGATCTTGAACTGGTGGCATTGCTTGGATTGGAGTATCTTCAGAATTTAAATCTGATACCTTAAATTTAAATTTGGCTTTCTTTATTTTAGTAGCATCTTGCTCGTTTAATTCTCTTTCAACCAAAGTAGTGGATAACATTAAGCTATGGCTTCTAAGTGTATTAGTATTGTTTAATGGGCTATATTCAGAAAATACAAGTCTAGCCTTCGTTATGTCTTCTTTTTCTTCGACAGATGCGTTAATAGCAACTCTAATATTATCTTCACCCGCTAATATTTGAATTTTTCCAATAATAATATCTTTTTCCATAACATCAATGGTATAGCCAGTATCCTTACCACCTTCAATAGTATATTCATGTTCTTGTTCTACACCTAATTCAATACTAGTTGGATTTTCTTTTTTCTGTTCTGTTTTACTTTGTTCAGCCTCAAATTCTGTTTGAATTTTTCCTATTTCATTTCTTAATTCTTCTAATCCTTGCTTAACATCTATTGCACCTACTTCCCTTGTTTCCGAGACTCGGTAAGAATCTTTCTCGTTAAGTACAACAAGATCTGGAGTTATAAAGTCTCTTAATAGAAGTTCTAAAATAAATCTTTCCAAAACTGGATCTCTAGGTCTATCTAATTCTGCTGTTATCTCATTTAATAATGCATCCAAATCTCTTATTCTATTTAATACGGTTTCAATAGCTAAGGTTTTAATAGTTTTTGGATCAGGACTGTTTCCTAAATTATCCCAAACTATATTACTAGTATTTAAAATAATTACACTTAATTGTCTAACATTAAAAGGCATTGTTTCTTTATTTGCACCACTTAATGCAAGTCCAGTCTCATTAGGATTAGATCTATTTGATCTTTCTTCGATAATTGTAATAGCATCTTTAATTTCTGGATCAATTGGTGTTTCACTTGTAAAATCCACATCCATTAATTGACTCTCAAGTGAAAGTGAAATGCTATATAAAATTAAAGCAATTGCTTTCTTATTTTCATCTGTATTTAAATATTGTGCCAATTCTCTTTGAAAGTTAATATCATCAAATCCATCAATAAATCCAAATAGACTTATTTGTTGAGAGAGAGTTTGATCTTCTAGTTCTTTATCTCTAATTATATTTTTATTTATTTTTGAAAGAATTAATTGGATAACAATCTTAAGCATTCTTGGATATGCTTCTCTAAGTTCAGCATCATCTTTTCCAATTAAATCTTCTACTT
>JBDSRX010000074.1:0-24212 GCA_039929105.1 Candidatus Dojkabacteria bacterium | reverse complement strand
GCTGACTTTACAGGAACTAACGCAACTCCAACAGCATTTAGTGCAGCAGGTACTCCTGCCTTTGGTTACACAACTGCAGATGCTACATTAGGAACTGGAACAGCAGGTAGATTCACAGGAGGAAACTGGGCAGCATTTACAACATCGCCTTTAGAAGTAGTTTATAGCGCAGTAGCGGCTGCTGAAACGATTAGAGTAGGTTACCAAGCAGGAATTTCGACAACTACACCAGCTGGTTCTTACCTAACAACAGTTATTTATACAGCTACACCTATTTATTAAAATTACTTGTATATTATTTAAATATTTATGAAAAAGACAAAATTTCTAGGTTTGTTGTTATTAATGTTAGTCTCGTTAAACTTTGTTGCTTTCAAACCAGCACATGCACAAACAGCAGGCGATCAGGTAAAGAGTGGATTTTCAATTTCCCCTCCATCATTTGATATTAAAGCTAATGCAGGAGACAAGTTAACAAACACTATTAAAGTTGAAAATACTTCTACACAGCCAATAACATTAACTGCTAAAGTACAAAACTTTGTAGCATACGGTAACGAAGGACAAATTCAACTAACTACAGTTGACTCTGTTTACTCAATTAGTACTTGGATTACTTTTGTAAACGAAGAGATTACAGTTGAACCAGGTGAAGTTAAGTTATTTAGTTATATCGTTACAGTTCCAGCAAACGCACAACCAGGTAGTCATTTTGGATCTATCGTTTTATCAACTAGTGCATCTTCATCCGCTGCAAACTCTGCAAGCGTTATTCAAGAAATTGGTTCTGTAGTTCTTATTAAACTACCTGGAGACGTTCTAGAAAGTGCAAAGGTAAAAAGTTTTGGTACAGCAAGTAGCTACTATACTGAGCCAACTGTAACTTTAAATGCATTACTAAACAATACAGGTTCTGTAATTGTACAACCAGTTGGAAAGATTACAGTTAGTGATTTATTTGGAAACACAGTTCAAACTATCGATATTACAGGAAAAAATATTTTACCTGGAAGCGATAGAATATTTGATCAGAAATTCGATTTTGAGAAAGTTGGATTCTTTAAGGCAAAATTAGAATTAACTTATGGAAGCTCTAAGACTTTAACTGCAGAGACATCATTTATGACTTTGTATACTTCTAGAACATTACCCATCTTAATCGGATTATTATTATTAATTGCACTATATGTAATTTTCAGAAAGAGAATTAATAAGGCAATTAGAGTAGTGGTTAAGGGTTAACGATGAAAAGGAAGGTGTTAAAAGCAATTGCTTACACCTTCCTTATTTTAGGTCTATTACTTCCATTCAAGTTATTTTCAAATTCGATAACATTCTCGGCGCAAGTAGGAGATACTATATTAATTTTAAAGGGTTATACATCTCCTAATTCTTTAGTTACCTTCATAGAAAACAATGTAGTTATTGGAACCATTGCTTCAGACTCTTCAGGTTATTTCGAAAAAAACTTTACTGCACAAAATGATGGTATACATCAGATTCAAATACACTCAACAGATATTAAGAACATTTCCACACCTGTAATAACTAAAGAAATTAATTTGATTTCCTTTCAAACCACCGAAATAAACGATATTGTTTTACCTCCAACTGTAACCGTCAATCAATCTTTTTTTAACACTGGAGATATACTTATTATTAAAGGTTATACAATACCAAATACGCAAACTGAGTTGCTTTTAAATGGTTCACTCGCAGATATTGTGGGTGTTTTATCCGATAGTAATGGTTTTTTTATCTACCAATATCCAGCAAATAATTTTATAAATGGGAATTATAAATTTCAGGTATTTATTAAGGATGCCTTAGGTCAAATTACTGGGAAATCGTTTGAGACACCATTTAATATTTATATTCCTTTTCCTACCACTCCGCCTGTTGTAAGTCCAATTGTTCCACCGATAACTATAGTTTCTACCCCTGTCCCAACACCTATTTCAGAATCCGTATCAACACCAACAGAAGTCCCTGTTGAGCAACCATTACCACCAAGTATTTCTAATTCTAATACCCAGATGACATATCTTATTTGCTTGATATGCACTTGTTCTTTGATTGCATTGCTGCTACTAATTATATTAATTCTCCTCTATAAATCAGATGATGATGAAAAAAAGAAGAAACAATCTATCAATATTAATTGACAATAAGTTAGCGCAATATCCTTTTTATAACTATTAGTGATACGTTATAAACTTCTCTCTTTTTTTCAATCTTATAATCATAAGTATACTTAATACCATTGTTGCTAAGACAATAACAAGAACACCTATCAGAATTCTTGTATCTGGAGATAAGCTCATACTTCCATTACTTTTAATTTCGTAAACATTATTGTCGTCAAAATTTAGGCTTACTTCATAATCTTTCTTTGCATCATAAAGGAAATTAGGTTCTCTCAGATTATTTAAACTTATTGTATTACTTGTTTTTGGAAGGACAGATTTTGTAAGACTTTCATTATAAATTAGTTTCTCTAACTTAGTTTCACCATTTAGAGCAATATCTGTAATTCTTAAAACTTTTGAAGTATTATTTTGAATTGTTAAGAAAGCCTCAAAGAATTCTCCAGAGAATGCTTTTGCTGGAAGTTTAAAATCTAGTTTTAGTTTATCTGAACTCGCTTCATCATCCATTTCTGGAAGACTTGTAAAATTAAGTTTTACTAAACCTTCAGAATTCCCTAAAAGACCTAATGCATTATTATATTTTTGATCTGGATGCCAAGTTCCGAATTGAATTCTATCGTTTGGCTTCCTGTTAAAATATTGAACACCTGTTAATGCTTCTAGTAAAGGATCAAACATAACACTACTCTCATTCACATTTACCTCACACCAAACATGAGGAAGGCTAATATCTAAGTTAATGTTTTCGGGAACTAGGATATATCCATAGTCAATTTTCCCTCTCAATCCTATACTCTCAGCGTAGGATACAATTATTGAACAATATTCAAATGAATTTAAATTAGAAGTAGACTCAGCTCTTGTCCAAATATCTTTCAATAATTCTAAATTAATTCTTTCGTTTTTACTTGGATGAACATCTATTGCTAGTAGATCATTAAGAGCTCTCATCTTTACAAAATTATCTGTAGAGTCTCCAATTCTTTCTGTTAATTTTTTTGCTATTGAAGAATACTGGTTAAATCCTAAAGAATAGTTATCCGGGTATCTAAACAAAGGATCACTTTCTTTGATTGAAACTCTTGCTTGAAACCCAACTTCTTTAGAGGAATGAGGGTCAATCTGAGTATAGGCAAAATCGTTCCCATATGAGTCGTAAAGCCCGTAATCTCCTCCAGCTATAGATGAGTAAGAGACATCTTGTGTAGGGAGCTTAGGGATAATATTAAACAAAGTATATTTAACTAAATCTGAATCATTTTTAATTGTAAATTTAGATTCCACATCAAAAGAATAATCACTACCCCAAACAACTAATAAACCATTTGAGGTGTTAGTTTCAAACTTCTTTTTACCATTTCCTAAATCCACAGTATTTGTATTAGATAAATCTACAAAAACTGGATCTCCAAAAGAAGCTGGAAATGTAACTATATACTTAGTATTAGAAAGGATGGCTTCACTAAATAACCTAGGAACATATAATTGCTTTACTGCAGATCTTTCTGAAATAACTTTTGGAACATAAAAATTTATCTTTACTGTCTTTGTATTGCCTGGTGCAATTGCATAATTACCAAAGTTTATTTTTAAATCTGTGTAAGTAGAACCTAGGGGAGTTGTAAATCCTATAGGCATATTATCTATAAATACAGATATATTCTGCGGGTCTTTTATTGGTAGTGAAAATTCGTATCCTTCTAGAAACTTATCTGAAGTTGAGTTTCTTAGCTGTAATTCAATTGTTGCACTAGCTGCAAAAGTATCCGAGATATCTAAAGTAGTTTTATAAATTTCTGGTTCTAGATATTGTGCCTTGACGTGAGTAAGACCTGGAATAATTCCTAAAATTAGAGGCAGAGTGATTAGTATTGTGAGAAGTGCTTTCCTCATTAATATTATAGGGTGAAAATGCTATAATGAGCAGTAATAAATTAAAAATATGATTAAACACAATTTCAAAAAATTTTACGGACAGAACTTCTTAAAAAATACCAGATTTGCGGAGAGATTGATACACGCATTGGAGCTTAAACCAGGAGAAACTGTTATAGAAATAGGACCAGGCGATGGAATGGTAACTAATTTGCTTCTTAACAAAGAAGCCAGAGTTATCTGTATTGAAGTCGACTATGACCTTATTCCTAACTTAATTAGAAGATTTGGTGATAATCCTAACTTCCACATTGTACATGAGGACTTTTTGGATTGTAATTTAGATGAAATTTTAACTAAATATTCTCAAAATAAAGACTTTAAAGTATCTGGATCTCTTCCATACAATATTTCAAAAGTTATTATTAGAAAATTAATAGAATTTTCTTTAGCAAAGAAAACACATGGGATAAAATCTATGTCTTTTATTATTCAAGATGAAGTTGCAAAAGATTATGTTGCCTCTGCACCAAAAGCTAGCTTCTTATCTAATTATGCCAGAGTATTTACTGATGTTAAAAAGTTCGAATCTATTCCTGCACAACAATTCTACCCAATGCCAAAGGTTAATGGTGGAATAGTCTTCTTTGAATTTAAAAAGCCTGTTAAGGATTACAAAGAGGTGATGAAGTTAATAAAGTTTGGATTTGCTAGTCCTCGAAAAACTCTTTTAAGAAACTTAAAAAACTCAAACCTATATAAACCCGAACAATTACAAGCTGCTTATAAAGAATTAGAGTTTATTGATACAGTAAGACCAGCAGAAATTGATAATGAGGTTTGGATAAAACTTTACGAGTTATTAAAGATTAAGTAGCTTTGGATTTCTTTATTACGAAGTAACAAGCTCTGCTTATTCGGATTTCGTGCTTAGTAAATGAATTTCTCCTCTTTATCATCATCAGATTCATCTTTTACTTTAGTAGTAACTACAACATCTTTGGACTCTTCTTTCTTCATTTCTTCTTGAACTACTTGTACAGCAGATTTTAGTCTCTTTTGCTTCTCTGCTCTTCTCATTTGTACTGAGACTAGAATAAATGCTACTAATACAATTCCAAATCCTGTAATGATAATTGAGTACTCTTGCCTAATATCACTAAACATTAATACAGCAATTGAAATTAAAAGCATTATTGAACCTTCTATAAACACAACCATTTTCTTTGAGTACCCAGCAGAAAGTAGTCTGTGATGTAAGTGGTTATATCCACTTACAGATAAAAGTTTTGAGGGACTTTTTCTAGTTTCTGGGAAATCTCTAAGTCTTGTAAATACAACGTAAAGACCATCTATAATTGGTAATGCAAGAAGAATAATAGTTGCGGACCATCTTGCACCTCCGAGTATCGCAAATATTGCTAATAAATACCCGTTCACATAATCTCCAATAGATCCATACATAATCTTTCCTGGATTGTAATTGAAGGGAAGAACTCCTAAAACAGCTCCTAAATGAATTGAAATTAATATTGCTAAATCAATATTTCCTGTTGCTAGTACTAATAGAAGCATTGTTCCAGATGCAATACTACTTACTACTCCATTAAGTGCATCTACTCCACCTACCCAATTTATTACATTAATTAAACCAACTATCCAAAGAATAGTAATAATACTTCCTGGGAAAGTAATTACTTGAGAAAGAGTACCAATATCTATAATAGTAGAGAACCAGTTAAAGTTTATTGTTGAACCTAAAACAGTAATAGAGTTTATAGATATTCCAGAAAGAACAACCATTGAAGCTGCAAGAAATTGAAAAAGAATCTGAGTTCCTCCACTAATTTCGTAAACATCATCCAAGAATCCAAGAATTACTATTATTAATAATCCTAAAATCACTCCAGTATAATTACTTACATTTTTAAATTCACTTGAGAATATTAATAAACCAGCAGCAACAACTATCATTGCTACAAACATTGCTAATCCACCTAGTTTTGGGTAAGGATTTGAATGTAATCTAGTATTGTATCCTCTTTCTGTTTTTTGTCTTAGTCTAGCTGGTAAATCTATTGCTCCTACATATTGAGATAATCTTCCTATTAAAGGAGTTAATAAGAAAGAAACGACAAACGTTAGAAATGCTATTCCTAACACTGTATTTATATTCTTTATTAATTCTGGATTATTTAGAATCTCCATATTTATGTGATTAGAAAGTAAATCTGAGCTATAGCAATTATTAATAACACATTTAATAGTGTAATTATCCAGCACATTGTAAAACTTAGTCGTTTATCAAATTCAAAAATTTTCATTATTGCGTATATCAACACAGATTCGAAAACTAATAGAACAATTGGTGCTACAAATATTATACCTTTATCTGCTTGGTTCCATGTTCCTTCTGCAAAATTATAAAAGAAAGGCACTTGTGGTGGAATTGATCCAAATTTGAATATTCCACCAATTAACATTATTAATACAATGAAAATAAGCGATATCATCGCAAAAGGTAGTGCTGGAGTTCTCCATAAACCAGATATTTCAAAAAGTTCCGTTCTTCTTTTTATTAAGAATTTAGTACCAGAATATACCTGCATAATCTTCTCACTTTGAGATTCTATACCCATCTCCATTTGATCTTCTGTCTTATAGGTACTAGGTTCTGCCAATTTTTGGTCTTCCATTTGATCCTCCAAAGGCTCTTCAAAGTCTTCTGGAAGTGGGTTTATTAGTGGTCTTTCTATTTTCATAACTCATATTTTAACTTAAAATAAAGGAAATTTGTGCTATAATTTCATTGAAATAAGCTTTAGGTTTTACACTCTAAGCTTTTTTTAATACTTAATTTTTAAATTGAATTATGTCACAGTCCGATTTTATATCTGCAATAAGGCAAATCGCTGCAGAAAGAAAGATAGAAGTAGATAGCATTATCAACGCAATTAAAGAAGCAGTTGCTTCTAGTTTTAGAGTCGAATATGGTTTCGAAGAAAAAGATAAGCTTACAGTTAGTGTAGATCCAGATCACGGAAGCATTAATGTATATGCAGAGAAAGAAGTTACAGATACAGTTACAAACGACAAGTTTGAAATTAGTACTGCAGATGCAAAGAAATTAAATGCAAAAGTAAAAGTTGGAAACAAACTTTTAGTAGACATTACTCCAAAAGGAGACTTTGGAAGAATTGCAGCACAAACTGCAAGACAAATTATCTTACAAAAATTAAGAGAAGCAGAAAAAGATTCTGTTATTAAGTCTATTTCTGGAAGAATTGGAGATATTGTTACAGTTGTTGTACAAAAAATTACTCAAGAAGGAGATGTTATTTGCGAAATTAACAGAGCAAAAGCTGTTATGCCTAAAGCTGAAAGAGTTCCTACAGAATTCTACAGACTAGGAAGCAATATTAAAGTTCTTTTAAAGAGTATTGAAGATGATGGTACAGGAAATAAGAGCATTGTTATCTCTAGATCAGATTCAGACTTCTTAAGAGCATTATTTAAGATGGAAGTCCCAGAAATTGAATCTGGTAGCGTTGAAATTGTTTCTATTGCTAGAGAAGCAGGTTCTAGATCTAAAGTTGCAGTTAAATCTAACGCATCTGGAGTTGATCCAATTGGTTCTTGTGTGGGACAAAAGGGAGTAAGAATTAATGCAATTTCTAACGAACTAAAGAATGGAAACTTTGAAGAAAAAGTAGACATTATTCTTTGGGATGAGAATTTAGATACATATTTAATGAACTCTATTAGACCTGCAGAATCAGTAAAAGTTGAAATTGTTAATGAAAAAGAACAAAAAGCAATCATTGTTGTTCCAGATGCTCAATTATCTTTAGCGATTGGAAGGGATGGTCAAAATGTAAGACTATCTGCAAAATTAACAGGTTGGTCTATTGATATTGAAGGAGATGAAGAGGGGAAAGTTGTAGAAACGTCTGAAGATGCAGAAACTGAGGTCGGAGAACCAGCAGCGGAAGTTATTGCTGAAGAAAAAGCTGAGGACGTAACAGAGAAAGATGCTGTAAAAGAAGTTAAACCTAAGAAAGCAAAAGCAGTTAAGAAAATTACAGAAAAGAAGGTAACTAAAAAAACAACTAAGAAAGCAGAGTAACATCGTCATCGCGAGTGAGCAAAGCGAGCGTGGCGATCCCGTGAAGTTTAGGCTATACGGGATTGCTTCGTCGTAAACTCCTCGCAATAACAAGTTGGCCCTATCGTCTAACGGTTAGGACATCGCCTTCTCAAGGCGGTAATCAGAGTTCGATTCTCTGTAGGGTCATTCTAGATTAATACATTGACACTCATGTATACCCTTGAAAAGAACTTAGCCGAAGCATGAGGCTATTCTAAATTGCAAACGTCAACATTAAAATTAATCCATGATGGCAATGTACATAATTTCCGACTTAATGTAAAGTTTACTTGACATAATTTCTAAAATATATTAATATCTAAACATTAATTTTTATTTTATATTTATGTCTTATCAAGAGAAAAAAACTGCAGTTACAGTCATCTTAGGTGTAATTTTACTTGTAGCATATTGTCTATTTATATTACCTCAATATCAATTAGGTGTTAACTCTGAAGATTTAAAGTTTTGGGCATCTTCAATTCTTACCTTTATTGGAATATCAATAATCGTCAATATCATTATTCAAATTGGTTTTCACATCTCATTAGCTATTTCAATTGCTATTAACGAAAGGACAGGAAATGAGGACCATATTAACAAAAAGATAAAGCTTGAGATGGTTGAAGACGAAAGAGACCATATAATTGAACTAAAATCCTTGCGATTTGGTTACTACTTTGCAGGAGCTGGTTTATTAATATCACTTTTTTCACTAGTTTTAGGATATCCAGCAGCGATTATGTTAAATATTCTTTTATTAACATTTATGATCGGTTCGATAATTGAAGGGATTGTTCAATATTATTATTACAGAAAAAATAGCTAATATGTCAATCCAAATTAAAGTTAATAACAATGTAAGAAAATTTAGATTCTTTAGTAACGAGATGACCCAAGCTGAACTTGCAGAACAAGTTGGAGTTTCTAGACAAACGATAATCTCTATTGAATCAGGTAAGTACTTGCCTTCATTAGAACTTTCCTTTAGAATTGCCGAACTGTTTAAAGTCAGTATTAGCGAAATTTTTTCTTATGAGGTGTTAACGGATTAGTCAAATGTGGTACGAGGACATTATAAAGAAAATGGTTTCCTCTACCATATTTTTAATTCCTGTTATTAAAGAAAGTTAATAAACTTATTGCTGATTTTATTAATTTAAACTAATAATAGGTTAATTACTTACTTTCTCAATTTCCCTTGTACTCTCTACTACATTATTAGTAAATCTAGTTAGAAAGTCTGTTATGAGATCAAGTTCAGCATCAGTGTAACTATCAATTAAATCTTTGTGTGCCTTTTGCACTCCAGAAACTATTGGAAAAGCTACTTTTGAATACTCCACATTAATTTCAATTATTACACCTCTTCTATCATTAGGATTTGATTTTCTTTTTATAAAACCTTTCTTTTCTAATCTATCTAACATTGCTGTTGTTGCTCCTGTTGTAAGTCCAGTATATCTAGATATTTCTGATGGTGTTGAAACTTGATTTATACCCAATAAGGTAAGGCATAAAGATTCTGTTAGACTTAAATCTAATTTTCTAGCCATTGCATTTCTAAATAACATAGAAGTAATGCCGTTATCTCTTGCAGCCATTAGTACTTTATGTTTTAAATTTTCATTTGTTGACATTATCTTTGTTTTAAAGTATCTTGATTATAGAGCTAATTTAAGTTAGAATCAAGTATTACTTAATATATTTTTTATTAATCTGTTTATGAATACAGAGGAAAACACAACGGGAACATTCTCAGACTTCGAAAAAGAGGCAATGAGAAATAGAGCTAAAGAACTAAAAGCTGAAGCTAAAGCTAGTAAAAATAAAGAAGAAGGAGAAAAAATGGCTACGGATGCTATTAATGGTATGACTGGTGACGATAAGGTATTGGCGCAAAAGGTCCACGAATTAGTAAAGAAAGCTGCACCAGATCTAATGGCAAAAACATGGTATGGAATGCCAGCCTATGCAGATAAAGAAGGTAAAGTAGTTTGTTTCTTTCAACCAGGAGACAAATTTAAAGCACGATATTCAACTCTTGGGTTTAATGATGCTGCAAAACTAGACGAGGGAAATATGTGGGCTACTTCATATGGATTATTAAAAATAACTGCAACAGAAGAAGAAATGATTACTAAACTTGTTAAGAAAGCAGTTGCTTAATTATCAATTTATTATGTATAGAAAGAAATCACTTCGGTGATTTCTTTTTTATAAAATATATTTATCTAGCACGAAGAAATATTTGGAGATTTGTTTTAAATTTTTTGGGTGTTTTTGTTAATTTAAATTAACATGGAGAATCTTGCGATCCTACCCAACATTGTTTAAAAACAATGTACCTTTTTTTACTGATGCTTTCGCGATCAGTTCTTATTTCCTAACTCTAGCTTTTTTGCTAAGAAATTAGTAAAAAAGATTTGTACCGTATTCATTGGTTTTGCTTGCTGCCCCTCTACTTCTTGTTCAACAATAATGTAAAGGCTGGCCTCTTGATCTCTAGACTGAAGTATTCTTTTAATTACTCCAATTATACTTCGATCTTTGAGAATGGCCTTTATTGCTTCCATTTCATCATCCTTAATCGTATGCAGAGGAACTTCTTCTGTGCCCATTGGCATAAGAAATGCCATAACTTTTAATCTCCAAAACCTATTAGACGGTATGTAATTATAATATGCTATAAGTCATTAATCAATGGCGACTGGTGAGTTTAGAGAAACTAGAGAAATTACAAAAACTATATTAAAATCTATTTATGGAAATTAACTTAGGAAATATTTACTGGTTAGAAATTGAAAAAGGTATTGCTCATCCTCATGTTGTTATAGATATGAATGAGATAGAGGCAACAGTTGTAGCTATTACAACAAACCAAAATAAAACTAATATGCCAGGAAATGTATTATTAAATGCTGGCGAAGGCAATTTAGAAAAAGATAGTATTGTGGAAGTTGGGAAAGTATATCAAGTAAATTTAGCTGAACTTATAAAGTTTATTGGTTCTGTATCTCATGAACGAGTTGATGAAATAAAGAATGGAATTGGATTCTTAGAGAGATCTTTTCTAAGTAGAAATTTATTGATATAACTGTGTAGAGGCTATAATTATATCGATTGGAGCATAAAGAATCCGAATATCTAACATCTATTATAGAATATGAAAAAGTGAGATTAGATAGTAAATTTCTAAATTTAACTAGATTTGATATAATTACATCAATTAATAAATAAAAATGCTGGATCTACTAATAAAGCCTGAGCGAATGCTTGCTCTTGATATCATGTCTAAGAATTCGGGCATTCGCTCGATTTTATCTGCATTCAAAATTATTGATGGATTTAATATGCCCAGCTTAAAAATATCTGTACTCTCAAGTAGAGATTCTATTGAAAGCATTGTTTTAAATGTTTCTGATTTAGCTCCTTTATCCACAGTAAATTACTTCGCAGAATCAGACTCACACTTTTCTGATGAACTTGATGTAAATAATATTCGAACATTACCATTGAATTCAGTCTCACAGAATATTCCTGATCTTGGAATTCTGGTAGGAGATTTAGAAGTACTCGACGAACCACAAATTGCTTTTATAAAAGCTTCTGGACAGGTTCTTATTGTACCTAAAGATGATAATCAATTAGTGCTTTGGAGAGATAAACTAGACAACAATCAAATAGATCTAAAAGAATATGAGTTATCTGAAAAACTTTCTCCTGACAGGATTTCCAAACTTAAAGAACAAGGTATAAGTACTAGTACTATCTTTATAAAAAACTAGACTAAATTTACAGTAATACCAAAATTATCCCTTAATGCTCTTAGTACCAAGTTGTATTTTTCCACATTGAAACTAGATATAGGGTTAGTTTCCAAATCTCTCACACTTCTCTGAATATGTTTCAATTTAATGGGTGATAAGAGTGTTTGTTCTATTTTTGATATTAAAACAAATATTTCATCTAAATCTAACTGTTCAACACTTATGCCGTTAAACTCACTGATATTATGAAAATCTAAAAATTCAGATTTATAGTTGGGATTTAAAGCTAAACTTTTATTGGCAGCATCTCTAAGCTTCAATTCAAATTTTTCCCTAATATTTGCAGTTCTTTCAGGATAGAGTTGCTCTAGCATTCTAAGCTGGTCAGATCTAAAAATAATTCTTCTTAAAACTTCGCTTGGGCCGAATTCTGGATCAACTACTCGATCTAAATCAAAGTTTTCTTGATTAAAGCTATTTTTTACAGGACTAAAAGTTGTGCAGAAAGGTGGTATACGTTCTCTATTCTCAATTTCTTGTAATTTAGGTAGCTGTAATTCTATTTGAGATTTATCTGAGAATAATAAGGAGAATGTGTCTACGTCTGTTGTATAGTAATCTATATTTTTAAGTTTTGGATTAAGTGCTTCTACTAACAACCAATTTCCCATCGAAAAGCCCGTAGGAGAAATTAAAAATTCAATACCCGTTTCACTCAATACTTTTTGACTAAATTCATTTATAACTACTAGAGCTAATGGATGTACATCCTTGAGTGTTAAATGCCTTTTACCAGTGTGTAAATCACTAAGTCTAAGTAACTTCTCTACATCAATATTTTCAAAACCAAGTTGATTAAGTTTAGCTACACCCTCTTGTTGCAAAAGAGTCAATTCTTCTTTATATTGGTCGTTAAAATTATCCATAGTTCTATTTTATACTTTTATCTATCCTAAGACAATTTAAGAATATAAGAATGACTACAACATAAAATTGTAAGGCAGAATAATCTCATCCAACTTTCTGTGTTAATATTCTAGATGTCTCTACAAACAATCAATCACATCGATCTTTTGATCCATCCTAATCATGTTGCACTAACTATAGCAGCAGACCTTCCCACACATAAAATAGAAGAGGAACTAAGAATAAGTTGGTGGGAAAGAGCTCAATTAATTAGCCAAAATAAAAATGGAATACTAATCGAATTTTCTACACTAGTATTTGACCATCATCCTTTTGAGGTTTTAGAATACATTGGTAACGATGAACTTTTTGATAAAATTCAGTTGGAGGTGCTAAGAGTAAATCAATTTAAAGAAATGCTTGGAGATAAGTACTTTCTTTTTGGCAATCAATTTGATCCAAAAGATATTGATTTATTAAATATATTAAAAGATAGAAATTTTCAATTATCACAAGAACCTACAATATTAGGATACGGGCAGTATTTAGAGGCATGTGTGGATACATGGACACTTGGATTAGTCGATGAACTTAAAAAATGGGGGCTCTCACCAAGTTTCTTTATGAATAGTAGGTTATCTCTAGATAACCATAAAGCAATGTTGGAATTAAAAGATAATGTTTATTACAGCGAATTGAAGAACTTTAATCTTTAATCGGATTCTTTACCACCTGCTTAACAACCCCGTTAATAACGTATTCATCTATATCATCTATTGAGATATGTATAGGATTATTATTTTCTGAAGATTCAGATACTAAAACAATTTGCTTATTAGGAGTATCTAAATAGAACTTCTTAATATTTGCTGCACCATTAATAATAGAAACTACATAATCGACTCCACTTCTTGGTGTAACATTACTCTTATCTACAATTACATAATCTCCACTGTCAATTCCAAGGCCGTTAATATTTGCCCTATTCATAGAGTTTCCTTTTGCTTTTAATGCAAAGAACTCACCATGATTATTTAAAATTGATGATGAAAGTGTCAACACGCCTAAATCTTGTTCTGTAGCTAATTGAGTTGCAACTCCACAGCTTGCCATTCCTAAAATTGGAACTTCAATTAAATTACTTATTCTAGTTGATGTTTTTGTTGACGGGTTATTATGATGTAAAGTTTCTAATTTATTTGACACTGTTCCAATCTTATTTAAAGACAATTCTCCTGCCTTCTCCAATGCATTTAGATGGTATTTAACTACCTGTGGATGAACCTCTCCAATAAGCTTTCCTAAAACTCTTAAAGATAGTTTTGAGATGTCTTGAGTTTGAGAGATTTGTAAGATTTTTCTTTGTGTTTTATGCATAAGTGTTTTTTATTAACTGTTAAAGATATACTATCATTTTTTGACACCATTGCAAGTACTTTTTATATTTATTGACAGAATAGTTGTTGACAATAATCGATGAATTATGTACACTAGAAATAAGTGGAAAAATTGCACGATCCACTTAAATTATTTTTTACCTACTGCACATGGAGACTAGAACAGGAATCGATCAAATAAGAAACTTTGTTTCATTTAACAATGTTACAAAGAAACCAGTTAGAAAACTTAACGTACACTCTCAAATTACAAACGAATTTATGCAGAAGCATACAAACTTCTGGTCTGTAGAAGAAATGGAGCAAGAGTTCAAAGACACCTACGGTGTTGAGTTAACAAACATGCTTTTAGATTCTGAAATCTTTAATAAGTTTTTAATAGATAACTCACATTTTAAAATGTGGAGAGAGCTTTTGAATAAGGCGAGTGAGATACATATGAATAGTTTGGTGAGGAAGGCGATAGCGTACTAATAAAAGTTGAAGTGCTAGAGGTCCACCGTAAGGTGGATTTCTATTGCCTTTCTATGAATTCATTCTCTTATGTACACAAGAATACATTTTCGGATCGTTAATTTTAAATCCTAGTGGAGATGTTATTAATGGCAAAGCAAATATAAGAGCCACGAAGCTAAAGGTTACTAATATTGGTCTATAATTTCCCCATTCTTTAATATTAAACTGAAATTTAACTTCATCGTTATATTTAAACTGAATAGTTTTAATTTTATAAATCTTACAAATTCCTCTTACTTTCTTTTGCAAATCGTTTAAAGAATAGATTAATAAAAGTGTAGTAATAAATTTAATTTCTAAACCACCAAAAGGTAATGCTGCAAAAGAAGCAGCTATTCCAAAACTTGGTAATAAAATACTTCCACAAACATAACAACCTGTTGTTCCAATAGAAATAAATAGAGATATAGCAGTTTGGAAAATATTCATATTTCCAGATTGTTTTTGCTTTCTAGTCAATTCAATTATTAATACAATTGCTAGTGCAGATAGTACGGAATTTAAAATGCTGAATACTATTTGTAAAATTACAAATGCAGGAGAATTAGATTGAATGAATGTTTCAAAAGACGAGACTCTTAATAATGCTGCATAATATAAAGCCATTAATAAAGACGCAGCAATAAGAAATGTTATTATATTTGCTTTACTTTTAAAAAGATTTTTATAAAATTTCATCATAAACAGAAACACAGATTTGCGTATTCAACAATATATCATATTGTATATGAATTTCGTAAGAAGATTAAAATAATCTACTGTCATAAGCCCAATGCAATATTGCTTGCCTTTGCTTAGGTCTGCAAGACAAATCTCCATCCATACAATTCTTTTTAACCTGTGCAATGTGCCTTTTAATTGCTTTCCATCGTTTTATTTGCCTCGCATCTTCAATAGGAATTCTTCTCCCCATATAATATCTACAATACCATTGGAACCATCCTCTTGGATCCAGTGAGAAAATCCATCCTTTTCTTCTCCAAACACTTAAAGGCTGGCTTGCATTTACGCCGAAGAAATTTAATTTAGGATCATGCTTATTGGGATTTAGTTTAGCTTTTTCGTACCAGTCAGTAGGAAACTCATCTCTGCAATCTGTAATATATTTCCCACCAAAAACTCCCATTGCAAGCATTTGTTTTGGAGTTAGAGTAGGTTTAAATCCTGGATCGAAGTTCTTTCCAATCGGTTCTGAAAGATAGTATGTGTAATCTTGTTGCATTTTATCGTTAACAACAACCTTTACTTTATCCATACTATTTTATTTCCACATTATCTTTAAACTTCTTTATTTTTTCTACATTTCCATCTCTTCCATATCTTGTCCATGTTCCTTCTCTGCTACCATTTTTAAAATGACCTTCCTGCCAGAATTCTCCAGATTCTCTCCACCATTCCCATTTTCCATCCATCTTCCCATCTACCATTTTTCCAATAGCTTTTAGTTGTCCATTCTTTAAGGATACTTTAGAAATACCATGAGCAACTCCGTCCTTATTAACTTCTACTTCCGTAGCTAAAGTACCATTCTTATAGAAAGTTTTTTTAACTCCATTTTCAGTTACTGCATTTCCTCCATTCATTTAGAAATTATTAGAAATAAAATTTACAAGATCCCGCAATAAATGCGGGATGACACAGCATTGTTATTCAACCAGAAACCAATTTATTTTTCGTTTTGAACAATAGATAAAATATTTCCAGCTGGGTCTTTAAACCAAGCTATCTTCCCCTCACCCATTGCATGACCTATTCCTTTTTCGTCTTGTCCCATACCTTCATAAATTTCCATTTTAACTCCTTTAGAAACCAACTCGCCCACTGATTTATTAATATCATCCGTTTCCAAGTTAAATACTGTAAATGTAGCTGGCTCATGATTATCTTTTGGGTAAACCATTAGTCTACAGCCGTTTGATGATAATTCCATCATTCCACCTTGGTCGGATTTTAATTCTAAACCTAAAGCATCTACATAGAATTTTTTTGCCGCTGCAGAATCGTTAACGCTAAAACTAGCGAAGGTTTTTCCATTTCCTATCATAATTGATAATTAAAAAATATTTACTAACAAATATGTGACATCTTTGAGCTTCTTCATTCGTGCTTCGGATTTCATTACTGCCACTGCATATTGTGTGCAACTTGAACTTTTGATCAACTGCCACTTGATAATTGACGGTGGTAAAGTAATAAAGTTTACCTTATTATACTACTAGTTAATTAAAAATATGAAGTACGATTACATTATTGTAGGTTCAGGTATAGCAGGATTATATTCTGCATATCAACTTAAGAAAAGAGGACATTCTGTATTAGTTCTAGAGAAGAATACAGACCCAGGTGGAAGAATGAGATCTAAAAAGATCCACGAAGATTACGAGAATATTGGAGCTAGTTTTATAACTACAAGCTACAAACATTTATTAGCCTTAGCAAAAGATCTTAATTTAACATTCACAGTGGATGAAGGTGCTGCTCATAATGTTGCAATTATTGACGAAAGAAATGGAGTAAATCAAATATCTGGTAATATTTTCCAAATCTTAAACTTTAATAAAGTTCCATTCTCACAAAAATTGAAATTTGTTTTAATGTTTCCCATGTTTGCTTTCGAAGCTTTTAGATTCACTGTTCCAGACTATAAAAGATTAAGTAGATTTGATGATGAGAGTATTAGAACTTATATTTCTAGAGTTATTGGAAAAGAATTTTCAAGGTACTTTTTAGAACCTGCGGTACACAATCTATTCTCATACCATTCTGAGTCTTTTTCTAAAGCAATGGCTGTTGGAACTTTAAAACACTTAATAACTGGAAGAAAATATTTCAATTTTAAAAAAGGCTTGGAAGAATTACCTTTAAAGATTGCTGAAGTTGTAGAAACTCGATTTAGTGTTGAGGTTGAGAAAATTAGTAGAAATCCTGTAGGAGTAACAGTTAAATCAAAAGATGGTAGAGAATACGAAGCTTCTCAAGTAATTGTTGCTGTACCAGGAAATAAAGTATTAAATATTATTGATAAACCTACAATCGAAGAAACAGAGTTTTTCGCATCTGTTAAATATAGTTCTCATATAAAAGTATTTTGCGAAACTAATAACGATTTGATTAGAAATTTCGATAGATTAGTATTTATAGGAGAAAGCCACATTGCTTCTACTAATGTTACACATAGACATCCAGAATATGTAAAATTTAGTTTTGGAATTCCAAATAAACCAGCAAAAGAATTAATAGCACAAAATAAGTTGAGTAATGAAGACTTAGAGAAGTTTATTAAAGAAAGTTTACAATTAGAAATTCCATTTAAAGTTACAAAACCTATTATCTGGGATTCTGCTTTACCAATGTTTTACACAGGTTATATTAAGAAAGCTTACGAATTTAAACAAAGAAATCACAAGGAGAATCAGATAATTTATGTTGGAGATTATTTGTCCGGCCCCTTCTTAGAAGGAGCGATATTATCGTCAGTTGAAGTGTTTGAGTTTGATGATTTCTGAGATTCTCATTCTTGAGATTCCCGCCTGCTCCCGAATATCATGGGGGCTGGTAGGCAACCAGAAACCATCAACCCGTAACTAGCAACTATTATTACATTTTCCAAGGAGTATTTATTTGAATATAATTTCCATCTGGATCTGCTAAAGTGCTCATAAATCCCTCCATTCCTTCCATTGTATATGGTGCTTTAATTTCTTTTGCTCCATATCCTTTAGCTTTCTCGAAATCTCCTTTCACATCTTCACTTTCGAAATTTAAAAGTACCCTTGCTGGCTCTTTAGATTCTCCCTTTACCTCAGAATGTTCCATTATTGTGAACCATGTTCCATTAAAATTCCATCCATATGCACCGCCATCTTTCATTGCAGGCTCTCCTAATAACTTTACATAGAAATCTGACATTGCTTGTATGTTTCCTGTACCAATCATTACACTGTTGAATTTCATAATGAATAATTAAAAAATATTTAAGTTACTTTTTAAAACCTACTATCATTATACCTTTAGTATCATCTGCATTTGCAGTATGTGTTGTTCCAGCCGGAAATACAACCTTATCTCCTGGACTAAAGGTTTTCTCTTCACCTTTTTCTGAAGTATGTAAATCTCCCAAAAGAATAATGTGAACTGTTTCATTATCGTGAGTATGTTCTGGTTTTCCAAAAGGCATATTCACAGCAGTTAAATCCCCATAGCCTTCTTCCTCTAAAGTTTGTAAATCTTCTGCAAATTGTTTTATCTTTTCTAAATTCTTATCCCACATTTCATCAAACATAGAATCATATTTAGATGGATTTTTAGATTCTAAATCAAAAGTTGTTACATCATTATTCTCTGTAAGAACATAATTGTCGTAACATTCTGCCCATTCTTTATAATCGTTACTTTCTCTTTCTTCTCTTCCATCTACAATATTTGCAACGTAATGGTATTTGAAATTCTGGCCAGCAAGAAACACAGATACTTTTGCCCTTAAACCTTGACCTGTTTTATCTTTGAAATAATATGAGCCATCCATTCTTGGTTCTCCTTCAACTGTAGTTCCTTCCATATTTTCATAAGTCCAAGCAGTCATGAATATTGGATTTGTTAATACTTTCCAAACATTATGTGAAGATGCATTTATTTCTATAGTTTTCTTGATTGTTGAAGTATTCATAATTTATTTAATAAAAGATAAATTAACTTTTAACATCAGACCTGCCTATAAATCCTAAATGTGTAAGCTTAAAAGCATCCGGGTATTTAAGACCATAGCCTAAAACTCTATCTGAACTCGAATGTGCAAATATTATTATTCCAGCTAAAGAAATTATATTTATTCCAGATACTAAGCCTAATAGGTATAACCCAATTGCAATCGCTTTATGATGAGTTAGATTATAAGTTATTGAACCAACTTTTGGATTAAACAAATAACCAATCATTCCTATATCTGGAGTCAATAATAATAAAACAAATGTTAACCATGAATATGGAAGTAATGAGAATAAATATAACGCTAAAACAAATTGTGCAGCTTCTTCAATTTTTAATAATATTTTCATTTTTGAAAAGATAAATTAATTTTCTTTAATTCTTCTTCAAGAATTTTTAAAGCCTTAGGTCCAAATCCATGTAAGGACAGCAATTGTTTTTTGGTGAACTTTGTTAACTGCTCCAGTTTGGTCACTCCGACTGATCTTAAGGCCCGTATCGCTGGTGCTCCTATCTTTGGTAGTGTGTTGGTTTCGTTCATTTACCCCATTCTAATTCATACTTATGTGGAGGTTGAGATTCTCTTGCATCAAATACAAAGAACTTACTTACCTTGATAACATAGAATCTATGTCCAGGATCTCTATTCTTAGCCTCCATACTTTCATTTCCTACTGAAAATCTCTTTATGTAAGTTTCAATTGCTTTAGAAACAGTACTATCATTAACCATTTCACACTCTCCTTCGAAATAAATACCTCTAGGCTTTTCTTCACCTACATGTTGGGTAACAATAGAACCAGAAACAAGCTTATTCTCAGCAATTTCCTGACAATGTCTTGTTGTTGTTCTAGATCTAAAATAAAGGTTAAGATTATCATCGTAAGCAAATGTAACTTCACAAACCCATGGTTTATTCTCCTTAGAAGTTCCCAAAGAAAGATGGATTATTTGTGGAAGATAGTCTCGAATAACTTGTTCTATATTTTCTAGCATTTCTGAAGGATAAAATTTATTACTATAATAATATCATGTTCACAATTGAGTTATTAATAACTGCTTTATTATTTTATTTCCAAAGTTACTTCTATATCTTCCTTCTCTCTAAGAGCTTCCGATTTACGAACAGCTTGTTTGACTGGTAGAAAATAAGAACCAGTTCTTTTATCTGGAAAGATAGATGTGTCCCAAGTAGTTTCTCCTATTGTTGCTGAGATCTTAATTGAACCCCATCCTCTTTTCTTTTCTTCAAATAGGAAAGAAATTTCTTGAGCAATTGCCATAGGTAAGATTATAAACACCCATGCAGCCTTACCCGGATATAACCATAATTGAGATGTAAAAGTATAGATTTTATTCATTATCTTTAGCCTTATGTTTATCTAAAATCATTTGATTCAATTTTTCTAATCTAGAGGTTTTAGTTTCTTCTTTTTTTGCTTCTTCGATCCACTTTACATATTCTTTTTTGTGTGTGAATGCTAAACCTTCAAATACTTCTTTAGCTTTTGGATTTTTTTCTAATTCCTTTTGCATTATTTCTGGTACTTCTACTATTCTGGGTTTATCGTCAAAAGAAACATCAATTTCTAAAGTATCTCCAATTTTTACTCCTGCCTTTTCTCTATTTTCTATACTAATTCCAACTGCTTGTTTACCCTCATAAGTTGCTACAGTACTTCTATATGAATATCCATTTAAAGTAATAACAACAGGAACTCTTTTTTTATCTCCTAAACTGGTCATTACATCTTCTGGAATCAAGAAACCAGCTGTTTGACCTCCACCTGTAAATATTTTTGCTGTAAATTTCATTTATTAATTTTAATAGCTTCTTTAACTAAATCTATTAACCCTTTTTCGTTTATTTTTTCTCCTTCAAAGATATCTATAGATCTCATCTTCTTACCTACTCCATTGTTATATAACTTCTCTGGATCTGGTAGAGATGCTCCATTAAAGAAGTTTATTTTTACTCCTTTACTAAAAGCGCCTATTGCACACACTAGACCTTTCTTTTCCCAAACAGCAGTTCCCCATTTCCAACCTAAAGTTAGTTCTGGATCCGCAGATTCTATTACTTTTCCTAGTTTGGCAAAGACCGGACCTCTCCAATCTGTTAATTCTGCAACTCTATTTTTAAATTCTTCTTCTGGTGTCATATTTTATTTATAATATGTAGTAATAATGAATCTATCTATTAGTTAGTTCAATCCAGTCTTTTACAACAGCAACCAAAGCTTCCTTTTTAGATTTAATATCTGCTATATCTATAAATCTAATTTCTTTTCTATCTTTCCAATCTCCTTGAAGTATCCCATGATCATTTTCTGGTAATCCAGTGTAATAAACAATTATAAACTGAACGAACTTTTCTTGATGAAGATTAATATTTCCAAAGTCGAATTCTTTATCCTTAGTTTCCAGGTAAAAACTTGGACCATTCCATTTAACTCTTTCTTTAATTTCTGTAGATGCTGAACTTATAATTTCTCTAACTGCATCAATTTCTTTCCTTAGAGGATGGTTTCTTGTATCAAGGTGTCTATTTACATCTGAAGAATATTTTACAGCCATATGTTTTACCAATGTGGTACTAAATGAATTATTTTTTTATTAGATTCAATTGCTTTGGTAATTTCATTTTCTTCTTGTGAATAATAGATAACATCTCCTGTATCGTTTGCTTCTTTACCTTCTTCATTTTTATGAAAAAAATTTGAAGTTCCTTTCTCCTTCACTTTTAATCCAGATTTTAAGTAGAAATCTCTATTTTTTGGATCACAAAATCCAACGAGAGTTTCTTCATTTTCATTTGAATAAGTTACCATTGCTTTCATTAGTGCTTTCCCATAACCCTTTCCCTCTTCAATTGATATTATTCCTCCAAATCCTATAATTGGGAATGATAGATTATCAAAATAAATAACAACATCTTCCATATCTCCGAAAGCTTTAAGTTGATCTCCTTCTTTTACCAAAACAAAAAGCCAATCATGAAAGTAATTGTGCACTGCATGATCCCAAATCTTTTTTGTTTCGAATTTGAGAACTCTTTGAGTATTTATAACATTAAGTTCTTCTTGCGTTAGTTCAAAACCGGGTTTTATTGTTATTTCCATACAAACATTTTAAAACAAAAGAGTCCCGATGTCTCGGAACTCTTTATTTGAATAAGACTTAATTACTTATTTTCTTCTATTATTTTATCCATTTGACTAAATCCAAATGCCATTCCTTCTTCCATTCCAGTTTCAATCATTCCATCTCTATCTTCTTTAGAATCAAATGTAGAAACATCTAACATATAAGTTTTACCATCTCTTTCTTCTAAAGTAATAGTTTCTGTTAAAGATTTATTAGGCATTCCTCCCCATATAAATGTATAGGAGAGTTTATTTGGCTCGTCAAGAATTTTATACTCACCATAAAATGTCCCCATTTCTCCTCCATCTTTCTGGGTATATTTCCATTTTCCTCCAACAACGAGATCTTGCTGCTCAATAATAGTCTTTCCATCAGCATTTCCCCACCATTTTTTTATCATCTCTTTATCTGTATAGATTTTCCAAACTAATTTTTTAGGTCCATCAAAAACTTTTGTAACTTTAATTTCTGTATCTGTAGGTAACGTTAACTCGTAAGATTTTTGCTCATCTGCCATATACTAAATTATAAAAAATATAATGATCTAACCTTTCTTTTTTATATCATCTAAAAGTCTTTCCATAATTGAGAATCTTTTATCTAAGGTCTTTGTTAACTCTTTAGACCAATTTTCTACTTCATGGATAGTCTTTTTATCTATTTGATATATTCTCTGTTGAGCATTTTTTTCCATTATGACAAGTTTAGCTTCTCTTAAAACTTTTAGATGCTGTGAGATTGCTGCAGCACTCACAGAAAATTTACTAGCAATTTGTGTTGCTGTTAATCTTCCTTGCATAGCTAAAAGTTCAACTATACTTAATCTTGTTGGTTCGCCCAAGGCATAAAATATATTCATATTTAGATAATAAACCCAAAGCTTAATTAAGTCAAGACTTAATTACAATTTAATTTCTTGTTGTTAAAAATACAGAAAAAATATAGTATTAAACGAATTAAAAAAATTATATGCTAGATCTTGCTTCACTCCTTACTATAACTATAATTGCATTTATATATGCACCTCTTTACTTCCACTTTAGACATAAGATGACACTATGCGTTGAGAGAGAAATGCCTATTAGTTACTTTACACGTAAGAGAATAATGAGATTTTGTATTTTAGTATTATCCACTCTTATCTCAGGATTTATTATGTCAGCAATAATACTGTATGGTATTAAATCAAGATCCAACTTTGAAGTCAGAAGTAATATTGAATATATTTATATTGCTATATTGGTAATAATTTGGATATGTATGTCATTTGGTACTGGACTCTATATAAGTGGTGTATTTATAGAGCAATACAGTATGAAGACACTTAAAGAGAACCCTGAGTATTCAAGATTAAAAATAGCTACAAAGCTTCTACATGGGAAAATAAGTCACTTATTAATTTATTCAGGTGGAATGGCCTTACTTCTAGTACTCGCAATAATTGAAATTAGTAATCCATTAAAAGATTCAGATTCTGTAACTATTTTAGTTTATGCAATTATTGGAGTTCTTTTTGGATTAGTTTATTACGAAGCTCAAATTAAAAATTTATCTTGGCGGTTTCAATTCCCTGGATTTGCTTTTTTGTTTGTTCAAGGAT
>JBDSRX010000073.1:0-7757 GCA_039929105.1 Candidatus Dojkabacteria bacterium | reverse complement strand
AGCAGATAACAACATTCCTTGCCATATTGCACACTGGAATCTCAAATTATCTGGTCCGAATATTTGTGTTGCACTTGGCCACCATTCATTAAATCTTTCTTCATCTGTAGAAAATCCAACTGCATTTGCATAGTTTGTTAATGCATCAAACCAAACATACATTACTTGCTCATCATCGCCTGGTACTGTGATTCCCCATGGCAAGTTCTTTTTAAGTCTAGAAATACTAATGTCTTCCATTCCTTGTATAAAGTTTATTAGTTCATCGAATTTAAAATCTGGTTTTAATTTATCTCTATTACTTTGATAGTATTCTAAAAGTTGTTCTCTATATTTAGAAAGTTTAAAGAAATAGTTTTCTTCCGAATACTTTATTGGTTCGATATTATGTAACGGACATTTCCCATCTACTAAATCTTTTTCGGTTTTAAATTCTTCACAACCTACGCAATAAAGACCTTCATACTTCTTTTTATAAATATCTCCAGCTTCGTCACATTTTTTCCAGAATGCTTGTGCAGCTTTATAGTGTGCAGGATCTGTTGTTCGATAAAAGTTATCGTAACTAATATTGAAAGTTTTACAAAATTCCACCCAGTTGTTAGCGTTTCCATCTGCATATTCCTGTGGGGTTTTATTTTCAGCTTGAGCTTTTTGATAGATTTTTAAGCCATGCTCGTCCATTCCCACATTGAAGAAGACATTCTCTTTTCCTAATTGTTTTCTTTTATGTCGAACAATAGCATCTGCTTGGAAGAATTCCAATGCATGTCCAATATGAGGAGCAGCATTTACGTAGGGTAGAGTTGTAGTTAGGTAAAACTTTGGCATAATTGATATTTATAATAATTTCCTTAATTATACCAGAGATGTAAAGCAGAGTTATGAATTGACTACCAAGAAGTACTAATAAATACGAAATTCGAATTAAGAAATCCAAAATTGTTACATTTTTGAATTTCTTTATCCTTTAATATTGGAATGGCTGACAATCTAATTAACAAATTAAGATGGGAGTTTGAGGGGAAAATAGTTTGACTTCCAGGTTTGTTATTTCAAAGCTCATTTTCCCCTCAAAACTTTTGCAGCACTTTTAGTTATAAAAGTGCGAATGAAAATGAGTGGCAAAGCAAGAAAGAGTGGATTTTTGACTACTGTAATAGGTGGTAACGGCTCTGCCGTCTTATTATTTCAGTTTATCTAGCTCATTTTGCAAAAGTTCTCTTTCAACTTCAGGACGGAAAGTTTTATAAAATCGAATAACGTCTGCTACTGCTTTAGAATCTGTAATAGTTTTACATTCTATAGGATAGTATCCAATTAATCTTTTTCCACCTGAATTATAATTAATTTGAGAAGGGAAATATCTTCCTGGAAATACATAATCGTATTTATTCCAATCAATAATTGCTTCTAAAATTGGATTAGCGTTAGTTGTAATTTGAGTTATAGATTGTGGCTCGCTGTCCGAACTTCCAGTATTGTAATAGAGGTTAGTAACATCCACACTAATGTAACAATACCTATTATCTTCCGATGCTACATAAATATAAAGTTTGGATTTGTTAGTTTCGAAAAGAAAATCTTTCTCATCTTTTTTTATATCACTTTTACTAATTGCAAACTTTGTTTCTGAAGTTGTAACTTCGTAATGAGAATCGAAAGTAGGGATATTTAATGTATCATCACCTTTTTGGTAAACAACATCTGAATCACTTAAATTAAATACTGAAATTGCATTCTTAAATTCTAATTTTGCGTTTGTAATAGAGAATACATATAATGAGAAGTATGATGCAGCAATTAGAATAAGAACCCAGACAGTAACTATCTGTTTTCTTCCATTTAATATTCTCAACAGAGATTTAAAGTTTCTTAGTAGAAATTTAAAAAAAGAAGAGCTTTTATCCCTTAGCTTTCTCATCGTGGATTATTCCTTGTTAATAATTTTGCTTGTAACAATATAACCAAATTTATTTCTTCCATCTGTTGCATTCTGCATTAACTTATCTTGAGGAGTTGAAGGTTTAACTTCATCTTTTTGTAAAACACTTCCTTGAAAATCGTTTAGATTATGTTCAAATTCAATTCCGGTAGTATCACATTCTTGGATTAATGAAACGTATCCAAGGATTTCATTAAATTCTCCAGCAAATTTATCTAATTGAGTATCAGAAAAATCTAGTTTAGCTAAACCAGCAATCTTTTTTATTTCTTCTTTAGTTAGATCGGCCATATATGGTTAATTTTAGAGTAAATTCAACATTATATCTATATAAACGAATCCCAAAATACGAATTAAGAAGCCCTAAGATGTGACATTTATGAGCTTCGAATTTCGAGCTTCGTGCTTTGAGCTATACTTCTATTTCCTCTTGTAAACTAGGAATATAGCAATTATTAATTCCTTCTTTTTCAAATACTTCTTTTAATGCGGTAGATCTAGCAATTTCTGCATGGATTAAGAATACATTCTTTAACTTATCAGTCTTAAATCTATTTGCCCAAGCTACATAATCGTTAGTATCTCCGTGAGCAGAGAATCCTTTAAGTAAAACTATTTTTGCTTTTACTTTAATATTTCTACTTCCAATAACAACTTCTTTAGCTCCTTCTGTTAAAGTTCTTCCCATTGTTCCTTCTGCTTGATAACCAACAAAGATTACAGCGTTCTTAGGATTTTCTAATGCTTTAGATAAATGCTCTACAATTCTTCCGCCATCTGCCATTCCGCTTCCAGCAATAACTACTTGACCAGATTTAAATGCTAAGCCTTCAGATTGCTTGTATTTTTGAACATAAATTAAATTCTCAAAGTCGAAAATACTATCTAATCCGTGTTGTAGAGCTGTAATGTAAATTTTTGTAACTCTTTGTGCTAAAGGACTATCTAACCATACTTTTAGATCATCAGATAAAGCTCCACTATCTTTAGCAAGTCTTAAATCATTAAGGATTTCTTGAGTTCTCTGAACAGCAAAAGAAGGAATAAATGCACTTCCACCATTGTTTGTAGTGTCTGCAATTAATCTAACCATTTCATCAACAGATTCTTGGATTTCTGGGTGATATTGTCCTCCATATAAAGATTCAACCAATATTACATCTGGTTCTGCTTTATATTCTGTATCAAAAGTAGGAATAATACCTGGTTTCAATCTTCCAATATCTCCAGAGAATACAATCTTCTTCCAAACTCCATCATCTTCAATATCTACTTCAATACTTGCTGCACCTAAAATATGTCCAGCAACTAAATATTTAATCTTAATACCTTCTGCAGGAGAAAATTCTTCATCAAATTTTACTGCTCTAAATTTTGATATTGTTTCTGCAGCATCGTTCATGTTGTAAACAAGTGCCTTTACTTTTGTGTACTTTCCATAAAATTCTCCTCTTTTAAAGTTACTTTCTTGAATCTTTGCAGAGTCTAATAGAAGTTCTGTAGTAATTTGAATTGTATTAGCAGTTGCAAAAATTGGTCCTTGGAATCCATTAACTGTAAGCTTGGGAAGCATTCCAGAATGGTCAATATGTGCATGTGTTAGAAGAGTAAAGTCAACATCTTGTGGGTTGTAGCTTAGTGGCTCTAGGTTTAAGTGCTCAACTTCCGGGCCTTGAAACATTCCACAATCAACAACAAAAGTTCCATGATTTGTTGTAACTACATAGTTGGAGCCCGTGACAGTTTTAGCTGCACCGCAGAATTTAATTTTAATCATAACTTGTGTCTAATAAATAATTATTAAGTTGCCTAAAGGCAAGAAAATTCAATCAAAATACCATAAATGATAACAGAATTTGGTCAAAAGATGGTAAGATTTGCTTATTAGTTAACATATAACAGAGCTGTCACCCTGAGCAGCGGAGCGTGTCGAAGGGTTTCATAATTTATATATGGTTCGACAAGCTCACCATGACAACGTTGAATTAAATGCTAAATAAAAAACTAAGATTACCATCAAAAGAGATTGTAGCTATTGCAAGAAAAGGTAAGAGAATTACTGGAGAGCTTTTCGATACAAAAGTTTGGTACGACAATACATTAGAAAATCCTTTAATGACAATTTCCATATCTACAAAAATAGATAAGAGGGCAACAGTTAGAAATAAAATTAAAAGAAAGATTAGAGCTGTGTGGGCTGAGATTTTAGATAAAGAAACAATGAAGAATGGAAAGTATTTAATAATAGTAAAAAACTCCGCCTTAGCGGAGTTAGATAACAAACTTCTTAAGAAAGCACTAATGCTTTCGGTAAAATAGTTTAGAGTTCCATTGGATTTAATGATCCTAGGTATTCACTAATTATCTGCTCAGTTATATAGGGATATTCTTCACTAGCAATAGCAGCTTTAATAGCTTCAAGTTCAGGTAATAATCCAGCATCAACTAGTATTACATCAGCATCATAACCGTCGTGTGAAATAGCTTCACCAAGTAAGATAATGATTTCTTGACCACTATTACCTTTAAGTGCAAGTGAATGTTCTAGCGACATCAAATCTGTAAAATCCATCCAACTTAAATCTTTCTCGCTATGTTTTTCTGACATATATATATTTCTAAAAGTTAATTGAAATGAATTATAGTACTTTTTGTAAAAAGAATTACTGATTTAAAGCGACATTAATTCTATAGGTTTACATGTCCATAACTTTTTGGATATAAATCTGAAGTGAGGTTTCATTAATATCTTCTAGTTCCTCATCACCTAAGGCATCTTTCAATTCTTCTATCAAATAATCTAAATTATCAAATATTAGATAAAGATCTTGATCGTAGTTGGCTTCTTCTTTTAACGCAATCTCAAATAGAGTAGCTATTTGTATTTTTGTTAGATGACCGTATATTTTGAGACATCTTATTAAAGAAGAAAAAGACGAGAAATTAAACCAGTCTATTGCTTCATCCTCATTTCTACTTTTTCTTCTCTCACTATTTTCCATTCTCAGCAGATTTAATTTGTTCCAATTGTTCTTTTAACTTTTCTACTTCTGTTGCAAGAATTTCTATATACAAGGCATATCCAATTGTTGATATATAACCAGATTGTTGATCTCCTAAAATATTTCCTGCTCCTCTAATTTCTAAATCTCTACTTGCAATTCTAAATCCTGCACCGAGTTCTTGATTATCAACTAATGTTTGTAATCTGTCTAGATACAATTTTGGTTTAACTTTTACTTTCTGATCTTCTTCATTCGTCATTCGTAATTCGTCATTATCTTTAATCGTTGCCCCGTCATACATTAAATAGCAATAACCCTGTATATCGGACCGTCCAACCCTTCCTCTTAATTGATAAAGCTGAGATAAACCAAAGTTTTGTGCTTTATTAATAATCATTGTATTTACATTTGGAATGTCCAAACCGTTTTCGATGATTGACGTCGCAATGAGAACATCATATTTTTTTATATAAAACTCAGACATAATTCTATCTAATTCTGTAGGGCTCATTTGCCCATGTGCATGTACATACTTAATTCCTGGAAGTAATAACTTTAACTTAGCTTCGATTGCCTTAATCGACATCACTTGGTTATGGACAAAGTAAACTTGACCACCTCTTTGTACTTCGTATTCGATAGCTTTAACTGCAGTATTCCACTCATTTTTAATAATTTCTGTTTTAACTGCTTTTCTATTAAAAGGAGGAGTAGATATAATGGATATATCTTGTATAGAAGAGAGTGCCATACTTAAAGTTCTTGGAATAGGAGTAGCAGATACGGAAAGCACATGCACACCATAGTTTATAGACTTAATCTTTTCTTTTTGAGCAACACCAAACTTTTGCTCTTCGTCTACAACAAGAAGTTTTAATTTCTTAAATTTAACATCATTACTTAATAATCTATGAGTTCCAACTACAATATCGACTTTTCCTTGGTTTAATTTATCTACTATCTCATTATTCTTTTGCTTAGTATTAAATCTAGAGATCATTTCAATTGAAAACGGAAAAGATTTAAATCTTTCTTTAAAAACTTCTTCATGCTGAGCTGCTAAAATAGTTGTAGGTGCTAGGATCCCAACTTGACCACCAGCTTCTACAATTTTAAAAGCTGCTCGCATAATAACTTCTGTTTTACCAAAACCAACATCTCCAACCAATAGTCTGTTCATTGGTTTGTCTTTTGTTAAGTCCGAAAGTACTTCGTTAATAGATCTAAATTGATCGTCAGTTTCTTTATATTTAAATTCTTTTACAAATATTTCGTAATCTTTAGAATCTCTTTCGTCTATTGGAACTGCTTTTGCAACTTCTCTTTTTGCAAAATGTTCTACAAGCTGACTTGCAAGAAGTGAAGTTGATTTCTTAACCCTATCTTTAACATGTTCCCATTGAACTCTTCCCATTTTCGATAACTTTGGTTCTGAGCCTTCATTTCCAATATACTTAGTAATCTTTTCAATTTGATTTATTGGTACGAATAAAACATCTTCTCCAAAGAAATGTAGTTCTAAATATTCCATTGTTGTACCATCTACCTCTTGCTGCGAAAGGCCAGCGTACTGAGCGATTCCATAATCTTCGTGAACAACATAATCGTTCATTTCTATATTTCCTTCGAACTGTCTTAAAAGTTTTTGAATATTAGAATTAAACTTTTTAGATTTTTCTGGTCTTGTTAAAAAAATAGTTCCATAGATTTCTCTGTCTGTATAAACAGCAATCTTTAAAGATTCTGATGAGAAACCTGCTGCAAGATTTTTCATTTCTTGAGCTTTCTTTATAATCTCGTTACTACTGATTATGTCATGCCGCACAGCGTTAGCATGATGCGGCATCTTATTTATTACTTTACTATGAGATCCCGGATCTTCACTTCGTTCGTCCGGGATGACATTAATAGGTTTATAGGTCTCACTTTTAATTAAAACTTCGTAACCAATATTTTGTAACCTTTTCACTTCATTCTCAAAAATATTAATTTTGGAATAGAATAGAGGAGGTAAAGTAAAATCAGTATTTAAAACATCAAAACCAATTGGTGAGATGTCTCGAATGGAATTGAGAAAAATATACTTTTCTAATTCTTTTTGGATTTCTTCATTCGTGCTTCGGATTTTGATACTTTCTCTCTCAGTCTTATCTTCTAGAATAACTTGTGATATATAAATCTGATCGATGTCTACTATCTTTCTTCCATAAAGCTCATCGTATAAATACATTGTTTCCAAATCTTCTCCAAAGAATTCAATACGAACTGGATGTTCGTAACCAACTGGCCAGAAAAAAACAATATCTCCTTTTATTGAATAGTCTAATTTGTCTGCAACTTGTTCTGTTCTATTGAAAATTGGATGAGCCTCTTGTTCTAAAGAAGTATCTTGACTATGCACAGCCACTTTTTCTAAATACTTCTTAATTGATGAGAATGTGATAGATTTGCTAGATATAGATTCTAGACTATTTAAGAATTCAACAATTTCTCTTGAGTATAGATTTGAATATACAAAACCACCCTCGTTTTTTAAAAACAGGGGTATTAAATGAGGAAGAGTTTTAATGAGTTTAATACGTTCCATTCTTTTTGTATTATACCACATAAAACGTTAGGAACCTTACCAGATATAGGAGATTAAGCACGAAATTCGAATGACGAAGCTCAAAACTGACAAGTGTAATTTAAGTTTAGATGAGTCTGAGTGATTAATGGCGCACTTCCAGGTTTATAGCGTACGGCTTATTAATTACTCAGTACTTTTTTGTTACTTTTTTGGTTACAAAAAAGGAAGAATAGAGAAT
>JBDSRX010000072.1:0-2874 GCA_039929105.1 Candidatus Dojkabacteria bacterium | reverse complement strand
GAACAAATTACTTCATTTGTTGGCATAATCATTAATTGATATTTTATTGATGAACTTCCTGAATTGATAATTAATATTTTCATTTTTTTTAAAGTTGCTAAGATGCTGAGTCTATAAGTTGCTAAGTTTTTTTAATTTATTTTATATAAAGCCAAAATTGAACGCGAATGACACAGATTGCTAAAGCAAAACGCGGATAAAAACGGATTTTTTTCATGCACTTTGGGTCATAATTTTTAACTCAAAATTCATAACTAATAAATCACAATTAATTAAAGTCCCTGCGCCTGGATCGCTGTAATTACGACCGTATTTATAATATCATCTACTGTACAACCACGGCTTAAATCATTTACCGGCTTGTTTAAACCTTGTAACATTGGTCCAATTGCTAATGCTCCGGTTTCTCTTTGTACGGCTTTATACGTGTTATTTCCTGTATTTAAGTCCGGAAAAATAAGTACGCTCGCTTGTCCTGCTACTTCAGAATCCGGCATTTTACTTTTCCCAACTACTTTATCAACCGCGGCATCATATTGAATAGGTCCTTCAATTTTTAAATCGGGACGTTTTTGTTTTACGATTTCGGTTGCAGTTCTAACTTTATCTACTTCATCTCCTTTTCCGGATGCTCCCGAAGAATAAGAAAGCATGGCTATTTTGGGTTCTATTCCGAAAGCCGAACTTGATTCAGCAGATGAAATAGCGATTTCTGCCAGTTGCTCTGCAGTTGGGTTTGGATTGATAGCACAATCTCCAAAAACAGAAACCCTGTCTTCTAAACACATAAAAAACACAGATGAAACTACTGATGAATTTGGTTTTGTTTTAATGAATTGCAATGCCGGCAAAATAGTATGTTGTGTGGTATGTGCAGCTCCGGAAACCATTCCGTCAGCATGACCTTTGTAAACCATCATTGTACCAAAATAAGACACATCTTCCATTAAATCCCTTGCCATCGTAATACTTACATTCTTTGCTTTTCGAAGTTCATAATACGTATTAGCATAATCTTCATAAAGCTCAGATTCTTTTGGATTAATAATATTGACTTTTGAAAAATCAAAAGTAATCCCAAGTTCTGCAACTTTACTTTCAATATATTTTTTGTCTCCAATTATCGAAATATCAACTACATCCATGTCTAACAATCTTGAAGCGGCCGTAATGATTCTGTCATCATTTCCCTCCGGCAAAACAATATGTTTTCGATGCTGTTTTGCTCTTTGTACCATATTATACTGGAACATTTTTGGCGTCATTCCTTCAGGCACAAAAGTGATTAATCTTTCGGATAAATCATCAATAGCAACATATTTCTCAAAAGTACTAATCGATGTTTCTATTTTATGTGTGTTATTTGCATAGATTTCTGACCTTATAGAACCAATTTTATTAGTAATACTGTACGTTCCGCCATCTACTGCTATAATTGGTACAATGGCAGAAAGCCCTTCGATAAGCTTTAAAATACTATCTTCAGGAATAATATTTCCCGTAAGGATAATTCCTGAAATAGTGGGATAATTAGCAGATTCATTGGCTTGCAAAGCACCTAAAATAATATCCGAACGATCTCCGGGAGTAATTACTAAAGCATTATCATTTAAATGAACCAGATAATTATGCAACTGCATTGCTCCTACGCTAAAATGCCCGATTTCATTGTTTAGATAAGCGCTCCCAAACAATACTTTTGCATCAAGCTGATTTACAATTTCCTGCATCGTAGGATTATTCAAACTTGAAATCAACGGAATTGTATTGATCAAAACATTTGCAGGCAAGCTTTTTTGCAATCCCTGAGTAACCAGTTCTATATTTTCGAACTGAACTTTATTAGCAATTACAGATAAAACCTCAACATCTTTTACTTTAAATGAATCGTATATTAAATAAAGACTGTCTACCAATTCTTCTAATGTTTTACCAACTCCTGAACCTATAATTATAGTTGGAATTCCGAGGTTTTTTGCAATTAAAACATTCAGGTCTAATTCTATCGAAGTTCCTTCACCTGTAAAACTTGTTCCTTCTACTAAAACGAAATCAAAACGTTGTTCAAGCTTTTTATATTTTTCGATAATTAAATCTAAAACATCCCCAATTTTTCCTTTGTTTTTCTTCTTGATCAGTTTGCTTTTTGTAATTGCATACGCATCGTCAAACTTGATATCCAGATTAAAATAAGATAAAACAGTTTCTATATGATTGTCTGATTCTCCATCTACAAAATCTTCTATAATTGGTCTAAAATATCCCACTTTAGCCGTTTTACCAATCAAAATACTCATTAAACCGAGCGTGATAATCGATTTTCCGCTATTTTGATCACTTGTGGCTATATATATTGCTTTACTCATAATGTATATTTGAACTTATGTTTAAATTGTATAATAACGCTAAAACCAGCGTCTTTTTTTGAAATAGATAATCAATGCTACCACTAATAAAACCATTCCGCCCATCACAATAAAATAGCCGTTTCTTGCTTTTAATTCGGGCATATATTCGAAGTTCATTCCGTAAACTCCAACTATAAAGGTAAGAGGAATAAATATGGCCGAAATGATGGTCAGGGTTTTCATGATCTCATTCATTTTCCGACTTTGTTCCGAAAAATAAAAATTAGAAGCGCTTTCCAAGGAACTCATATCCGAATCAATTTGTTCTAAAAGTTCAAGACTTTTTTGATGCAATCTGATGAAAAAACTGAAAGTTTCTTTTTCAATACCGTTATAAGTATCATCATCTTTAATTGTTTTGAGATAATATAGGGAATCACGAAGCGGAATAATAGAACGCTTTAAAAAATTAAAATTATCACGATGATTTTCAATCTTTTCTAAAATAACCGGGTCAGCACCTTTT
>JBDSRX010000071.1:0-2744 GCA_039929105.1 Candidatus Dojkabacteria bacterium | reverse complement strand
ATAGAAATAAACTTTGCTGTTAATACTTCTGGATCTGCTAGTTTAGACATAAAACAAAGATTAATTAAATATATCCTGGATAATTTCTTATCCAGGATTACGTTGCTTTATCTTCTATCGAATTTTCTATCGCCTCTGTCTCTATTATTAAATCTACCTTCTGGTCTTCTACCCATGTCTTGTTGTGGAGCTGCTTGCGGAGCATTGGCAATTCTTTGCTTTAACTCTTCTGTTTGCTCAACATCTTTCATTGAGAAGCTTAATCTACCTTCTTCATTTTTAATAACTTTTACTTGTATACTGTCTCCATCATTAAATACTTCGTTTAAATCAATATTTCTTTTTTCTGAAATTTCAGAAACATGACATAAACCTGTAATACTTTGGCTTACATTTACAAATACACCGTAAGGCATTATCTTATCGACAATAGCTGTGTAAACTTTTCCTACTTCAGCTTCTTCAAACATATTGTGAATAATTCCAGTAACAAAGTCAAGCTGATCTTTATTAGAAGCAGTTACTGCAACTCTACCAGTATCATCAATATTTATATCTACAATTTTTCCATCAAATTTATCTTTTCCTCTTTGTACAAGTTCTTTAATATTCTTTCCTCCTGGGCCAATTAACTCTCCAATTCTTTCTTTATTGATGTTTAATGTTCCAACAACAGGTGCAGTTGGTGCTAATTCAGTTCTTGGTGTAGCAATTGCCGCATTCATAACTTCTAGAACTTGTAGTCTTCCGTCTTTTGCAATTTGAAATGCTTCTCTAATAATTTTTGCAGGAACTCCTCTTAATTTATTTTCGTATTGAATTGCTGTAATACCATTCTTTGTTCCAGTTACTTTAAAGTCCATATCTCCATAGAAATCTTCAACTCCTTCAATATCTAAAATAAGTTTGTATTTACTTTCATCTCCATCTTCTGTAATTAATCCTACTCCAATTCCAGCTACTTGCTCTTTCATTGGTACTCCAGCAGCCATTAAAGCCATTGAAGATGCACATGTTGCCGCCATCGATGTAGAACCGTTAGAGCTTAATATTTCTGAAACTACTCTAATTGTATACGGGAATACTTCTTGAGAAGGAACCATGTTCTTTAAAGCATTTTCTCCAATTGCTCCGTGTCCAATTTCTCTTCTTCCTGGTTTGTAAGAATATCTTCCTGCTTCTCCAGTTGAAAATGGTGGCATATTGTAGTGATGCATAAAGCTTTTAGTATCTTCACCTTCCATATTGTCTTGTAACTGAGCCATTCCTTGAGAAGCCAATGTAACAATAGATAAAGATTGAGTTAATCCTCTAGTGAATAATGCAGATCCGTGAACAGTTGGAAGAATATCTACTTCTGCAAAAAGTGGTCTAATTTCTAATAAACCTCTTTCTAATCTTCTAACATCATCTTTAAGAATATGAGATCTAAGAATTTTCTTAGCAATATATTCAATAGCATTTGTAACATCCATAGTATCTGGTGAATTACCTTCTGCATCTTTTAATGGTTCTTCTAACTCAGATTTTATGATGTCTAAATAAACATTTCTATCTGCTTTTTCTGGTTGAAAAATACTTTCTTTAATTGCATCGTACTTTAATTCTTTAATCTTATTGATTAATTCTTCTGGTGCAGGTAATTCAATATTTACACTCTCATCGATTTTATAATCAAATGTTGGTTTTCCTTGTTTCTCAAATACTTCGTTAACAAAGTCTGTTTGAGTTTTGTTTAATTCTTTAATGTAATCCATAGCTTTATTTAAAGCTTTGTCCATTAAATCTTCTGGCACTTCTTTTGCCCATCCCTCTATATTTAAGAATCTATCATTTACTCCAGAAATAAATAGTTCTGCTTTTAATTCTTCTCGACCTTTTGCTTCGGGATTGATTACTATTTCTCCTTCTTCTGTAATTCCTGTCACAGCTCCAGCTGAAGGTCCATGGTAAGGTAATCCAGCTAACATTAAAGATATACTTGCACCATAAACTGCTAAAGTTTCTGGATCGTTAACTCCATCGTAACTCATAACTGTTAGAACAACACCAACAGCTTTCTTGAATCCTTTTGGGAATAAAGATCTGATTGAATGATCTACTTGTCTAGCTTTGATAATTGCATCTTCTGATGGATATCCTTCTCTTTTTAAGAATTTAGATCCTGAGATTGCTCCTCTTGCATACATTCTCTCGATATATTCTACAGATAAGGGAAAGAAATCTTGTGAAGAATCTTTTTTATCTACTGCTACAGTTGCTAAAACAGAAGTTCCTCCCATTTCTAACAATACTGAACCGTTTGCAAGCCTAGCTAATTTGCCAGTGCTTAATTTTATCTCTTTACCGTCGACTGTATACGACTTTGAGATTTCATTCATAACCAATAATTAATAAATAGTTTACGTCCTGCTGGAAATCTAGCATGGACTTTTGAAAAATTTTTATTGAGGGATATATTACGAAAAGAGGCAATGATGCTGGAATATTCCAAAGCCATTGTTTCCTTTCGTATTTCCAATAATTAACCTCTATATTTTCCAATTGAAAGTATAACAGAAACCTTTACTAGATTAAAGAGTCCCGCATGGGCGGGACTCTTTATTTAACTTTACTTTTTGTCTTTCTTAAAATCGTCTTCAACTTTTTTCTCAAAATTACCTCTACTATTTTTTAAGAATCTATTTAGTGCAGAATTTCTAATTGCATCATCTTCTGTTAATGCATTAATATTCTCAAACACT
>JBDSRX010000070.1:0-10824 GCA_039929105.1 Candidatus Dojkabacteria bacterium | reverse complement strand
AAAAAGATTACAGAAAACAGATTACAGATGTCAGATAAAAATATATCTAAATTCTGCCTTCTGCCTACTGTTATCTGTCTTCTCTATATGATAAATTTTCTCAGTTAACTTTTTAAACTTATATTATGTTTATTGTTTTAGATTCCATAGATGGTGCGGGCAAAGGTAAGCAAAGAGAAGTTTTAGAGCAATATTTAAAAGCAAATACTTCTATAAAACTTAAAACAGAAGGTTTTCCAGTGCATAATGAATTTTATAATTATGTAGTTCATCCTGCGTTACAAGAAGAAAAAACAATGAATGGACCATCTTGGGTTCTTTCGTATTTACTAGATAAGACTTTAGAGACTCCTAATATTAAACCATTTGTTGGAGAGAAAAATAATTTGTACATTGCAGATGGCTACTTTACCACAACCATTGCCTATCAATCTTTATTAATGAAACAAGTTAAGTTAGCTAAGTTAATTTTTTTAGCTAAACAGTTCGAAATTCCACAGCCAGACTTAGCAATTTTTATAGACGCAGATCCTGAAGTTGCATTTAAAAGAAAACGGGAAGAAGAAGGACATAACGAAGGACTAGATATGTTTGAAAAAAGCCTTAAGAAACAAAAGAAGCTACAGGCAATATTTAACAAAATGGTAGACAAACAAATATATTGTAAATGGTTAAGAGTGGATGGTAATGGAACTATTGAAGAAGTCTTACAAAACATAATCCAAGTTCTAAAAGATAATGATATAATCGGCTCAAACCTTAATGACCCTGAGCAGCGAAGCGTGTCGAAGGGGAATTATTGATTATTGTCGTCCTGAGCGAAGCCGAAGGACCTACTAAAACTACTCTAATTTTTAATTTTATAATTATGTTAAAAGATCATGTTGAAAGATCTCTTGTAATCCTAAAACCTGATGCTGTTCAGAGAGGATTAACTGGAGAAATAGTCTCTAGATTCGAAAGGAAGGGATTAAAACTAGTTGCGATGAAAATGGTCTGGGCTACTATGGACCAAGCTGCAAAACATTACGATCAACCTGAATCTGCAATGATGTTACTTGGAGAAAGAACACTCGCTGCATACAAAGAGAAAGGTATTGAAATGAACAAGACACCAATTGAGATTGCTAAGCATGTTCAAAAGAAACTTTTAACTTACTTAACAACTGGACCCGTTATAGTTATGGTAATTGAAGGTGCTCACGCTATTGCGCATATTAGAAAGATAAGAGGTGGAACTAATCCATTATCTGCAGATGTAGGAAGCATTACTGCAGACTACTCTATTGATTCTTTCTTTATTGCAGACGAAGGAGATAGAGCAATTAGAAACTTAGTTCACGCATCTGGAACTGTTGATGAAGCAGAGAATGAAATTAAGATCTGGTTCTCTAAGGATGAAATCTATAGTTACGATCTTGCTATTGAAAAGATTCTTTATTCTACTGACTGGGAAAAGACAAGAGACGATTTAGTAAACAAGAAGTAAACAGACCTAACAGCCTTAAATCTTAGCGAGCATTGCGAGCTTTAGATTTTGGTTGGCAGTGCCCACCGTTAGTTATTCAGTAGCCCTCTATCAACAGGGGGTTACTTTTTCCATATAATTAGCTGCTATTGAATGAAAAATGAAAGATGGTTAATTAAACAGAGCTTGTTTTGATTATTCTATTTGTAATTCGTAATTTCTAATTCGTCATTTTGAATATATCCTTGGTAGGAGTTGAACCTACAACCTCTCCCTTAGGACGGGATTGCTCTATCCAATTGAGCTACAAGGACAACGAACGTAAGTTACGTTACAGGTGATTATATCATCCTAAAGCACGAATATCGAAATTCGAAGCTCAAAGATGTCACATTTATGAACTCAGATATTCTTTTTGAATTTCGTCATTTGGGATTCTTTCGAGCTTTGTGATATTAATACGGTACATAAGGTCTAGGGTCTATAAAGTTGTTTGCTCCAAGCCTTAAACCAAAATGAAGATGTGGTCCTGTTGCGTATCCCGTTGTACCAACATAAAGAATTACCTCTCCTGCACCAACATGTTGCCCAGCAGAAATATTTCCATATCCACTACCGTGGTAATAAGAAGTATAAACACCATTGCCATGATAGATTCTAACCATGTTTCCTTCTCCATAGTTTGACCAACCTACATAGTCTACAACTCCATCTGCTGCTGCAACAATTGGACAACCATAAGAACCTGCAAGGTCAACTCCATTATGTCCGGCCCAGAATGGCTGAGAAATAATATAGCCCCCACAAGATCCCATTGGATTAATAAAGCTAATTCCACCTAAAGCAGATACATCTACTGGAGGACCAGTATAGTAATAGATAGGTGTTGGCGGTGCTGGTGGTGGTGGTGCATCTAATTGACCGTTAGGTATTAAAATTCTAGCTCCTGGTGAAAGTGTGAATGCTGGTGCAACTAATTGATTAATCTCAATAACTTGAAATTTATCCCCGTGTGCTTTTGCAACTACAGAATCTACATTATCTCCTGCTTGAACTTCGTATAAAACTCCATTAATTTCTGGAATAAATAATGTAGCTCCAGAACTAAAAGTTTCGCTGAAATAATTGATTACAGATTGGTTAGCCCATTTTATAGTATCTTTACTAACTTCAAATGCATTAGCAATAGATTCTAAATTATCAGTAGTTTGTGTAATGTATTGAGTGTATTTAAAGTTTAAACCTGAGTTTGCAACAATAGTTTGTATCCCCACTCCTTGTTGAGCAACATCAATATTACCGTTAGAAATGCTAGCAAAAGTATCTACGCTTAGGTTTGTATCTCCTACTGCCGTTAACTTTGTAAATACTCCTGTTAGAAACAATGCAATTGTTAAGAAAATAATTATTGCTTGGAAATATCTAGTATAGAAGTTAGTTCTTCCCCAGAAAGATCTAACTAAGAAGAATGCCTTAATATTACTGAAAATTAATGAAAGTCTGCTTGGGATTGAACCTATAAGTCTTAAAAAAACCTTTAAGAGTCTAAAAGCCGCCAAAAATGTCTTTTTTACTATTACTGGGAAAGCTTTTATATTGATTGTGATCTTTATGTTTTTGACCTTATTTATCAAATTTTGCACCCATAATTATACCATAATTTAGCTATATCCTACCTAGGCTCATATAGTGCTATTAATGTGGTACGTACGGTGCTGGATCTATAAATGTGTAAGATCCAAGTCTAAGACTAAAGTGTAAGTGATAACCAAATGCATTTCCACTATCTCCAACTGCTGAAATAACGTCTCCTGCATTTACATATTGTCCAACACTCACATAAATTTCGGAAGCATGATAATAAAGTGTATAAACACCATTACCATGGTCAATTGCCACCATATTCCCTTGCCCTCCATTTGCCCAACCAGCGTAATAAACTCTACCCGAAGCCGCAGCTTTTATTGGACAACCTGGTGCTGCAGAAAAATCTATTCCATCATGTAAACCATATGTATATTGGCCAGTAAATCCTCTTGAAAATGAATAACCACAGCCAGACATTGGATTTGTGAAGAATATTCCAGCTAATGAAGAATAATCAACTTCGGGATTTACATAGTAATAATAATTCTGTGTAGGTTTAACAGGTGCTGGTAAAGTACCATTAGGAATAAATACTATCCCTTTATCTGGCAATGAGTAATTTGGTGGACCTAACTGATTAATTTCTGTAACTTGGAATTTATCCCCTTTTGTTTTTGCTAAGACAGAGTCTAGCGTATCTCCAGTTTGAACTTCGTATAATACCCCATTCAATTCTGGGATTTTTAACACAGTCCCACTCTTGAAACTCTCTGTGTAATAATCGATTGAAGATTGGTTAGCCCATTTAATGGTGTCTTTACTTATACCAAATTTGGCTGCTATTGAATCTAAATTATCGGCATCGGTTGGGGTATATTCTGATACTTTAAAGTTTACTCCTGCAGATGCAGTAATACTTTGAATCCCTATTCCTTGGTACATTGTATCTATGTTTCCATTGTTAGAGATTGAGTACCCTGCCAAAGCATTTGTATCTTGATCTATAACAACTGAAAGTTTAGAAAATATGCCAGTAATAAAAATCGTTAGCGTTAAGAATATAATAATTACTTGTAGATATCTATTGTAGAAGTTAGTTCTTCCCCAAAAAGATCTTATTAGAAAGAAAGCCTTGATGTTACTAAATATATACGAAAGCTGACTTGGTAAGGAAACAATAAATTTCAAAATAACACGTAATATCCTCAGCAGGAGATACGCAAAAGCTTTAAAATTAACTTTTATACTTAAATTTTTGACTTTGTTTATAAAGTTTTGCACAGTAAATTATATCATAATATGTACAGATTCTAGTTTTGCACATATGATGACATCTCTATTCGAGTTAAGCAAGACTAGCTGGTGCAGCCTCGATGCACGATGAGTTCCAATTAATTGGAACGAAGAGATGCAGATAGGTTCCATTTGAGTACAGACTATTTATTATGTCATCCCGCACTTGATGCGGGATCTAGCGAAGCGTATCGAATGGGAAGCAATTACACAAGAGTTATTAAGTTTAATCTTTTGAGATTGCTTCGTCATTACATTCCTCGCAATGACTTCACAAAGAAACCCAAAAATGTGACATCTTTGGGTTTTGCTATTCATTCGAGCTTCGATTTTTAAGTGACTGCTCCTTTATTATTACGCAACTATACCTCGAGTAACTGCTACGCCGAGGTTATAGGTGGTAAGTCTAGAAACTCTCGTGAAGTGAAGCTAAGAAAGCTTCGTTTGTTTTAGTTTTCTTTAGTCTTTCGATTAAAACTTCTCCTGGATTACTATTAGTTTCAGACTTTATAACGTCTAACATTCTAATAACTTTCCATGTTTGAGCTCTAACTTCTGGGGATAATAACTTATCTTCATTTCTTGTATAAGAAGCATTTACGTCAATTGCTGGGTAGATTCTTCTTTCTGCGAGTCTTCTATCTAGCTTAACTTCCATGTTTCCTGTTCCTTTAAATTCTTCGAAAATAACTTCATCCATCTTAGAACCAGTATCAACTAATGCTGTTGCAATAATTGTTAAAGATCCTCCACCTTCCATATTTCTAGCAGCTCCAAAGAACTTCTTTGGTGGGAAAATAGCAACTGGATCGAAACCTCCTGATAGAGTTCTACCTGATGGTGGTGCAATGATGTTGTAAGCTCTTGCAAGTCTTGTAATTGAGTCCATGAGTATAACTACATCCTTTCCGTACTCGACGAGTCTCTTAGCTCTTTCTACGGCCATTTCTGCAATTTTTGCATGAAATTCTGGTGCTTCATCAAAGTTTGCAGCAATAACCTCTCCTTTTACAAATCTTTGTAAGTCTGTAACTTCTTCTGGTCTTTCTGCAACCAATAGAACCATTAAATGGATTTCTGGATGATTTTTTGCAATTCCTGCTGCGATATCTTTAAGTAACCATGTTTTTCCAACTTTTGGTGGAGCAACAATCATACCTCTTTGTCCTTTCCCAATAGGACATATAAGGTCAATCATTCTTGTTGAAAGTGTATATTGATCTGTTTCTAATTTGATTTGCTCTTCTGGGTAAATTGGAGTTAAGCTCTGAAATGTTGGTCTTGAAATAGCCTTATCTGGGCTTAATCCGTTAATAACTTCAACTTTTAAAAGGCTTAAGTATCTTTCTCCTTCTTTTGGTGGTCTAGCTTGACCAGAAACTAAGTCTCCTTGTCTTAAATTGAATCTCTTAATTTGTGAACCTGAGATGTAAACATCGTTTTCTCCAGGTAACATTGTAGGGGATCTTAATACACCGTGTGTATCTTTAATTAATTCTAAGAAACCTTCTGCAAAGATGTTTCCACCTCTTTTGGTTTCTTCTGCAACGATTAGGAGAATTAAATCGTGCTTCTTGTATTCTTGAATACTTTCGATATTCAATTCTGCAGCTACTTTTCTAAGTTCTGCAAGGGTCTTACTTTCAAGATCCATAACGCTTGTTGATTTAACAATCGTGTCTTTATTTGTTGGCATAAAATAATGTAAAAAATGTATTTAAAAATTGTTCTCGCTAAGCTTTTTTGCTTTGTTTTAGTTTAGCGAAAATTAAGAATCTGTATAACTGGTAAGGAAAAGTTTATATATGAAAGATTAACATTAGAAGTATAACAGTATCGAAAATTTATGCAAGAGATAAAATTCTTGCCTAGTCCAAGAGTCCAGTAAGTTTTTAGACGCTAGGCCTAAAATGTACGCGAACCAGACTCTGGGATTAGACAAGAATACAAGTACTAACTGTTCCAAAAGTCCAGTAAGTATCCTTACATAGTAAGGATTGTACGCGAACAAGACTTTGGGAACAAATAGTACTTTTTAAAGGTTCATATTTATTATACCCTATAATTACATATAGTCAAGTCCTATAGTAAAAAGATTTAGTTGGCTACTTCATGTCTGATTACAAACCATAACCTGTAATAATTTAATCCTTGACACCTGGAAGTACGAAATTCGAATGAAAGAAGTCCAAAAGAATAAATTAACTTCGGATTTCTTAATTCGTGCTTCGAATTTGCACACTCTACTTTAAGTAGATTCTATGACTTTACAAAAGATTATCCACTTAATTCAGAGAAAACGTAACATCCTTATCTTTCATACCTACATTAACGATTACGACAGTCTTTCTTTTCTTAGGAAGTTTTGTATTCAATAAGAACTCAGCTAGTTTATTTTCAATTTGCTCTTGAATTTTCCTCTTTAAATTTCTTGCTCCATATTCCTTGCTGTAGCCTTCTTCATTTATAAAATCGACCACTTCCGAAGCTACTTCTAAGACAATTCCTTGCTTAATTAATCTCTTCTTAAGCTCGTCTACAAGCACCTGTGTTATCTCTCTACAATCCTTCTTATTTAAGCCTTTAAAGATATCAATTACATCTATTCTGTTTAGTAATTCTGGTCTTAAATTTAGTCTTAATTCTTCCATAATTTTGTCTTTCATATCTGTATATGCAGCATTTAATTGTTCCTCCTCTTTATCTCCAAGATTTATATCGAAACCAAGCTTACTATCTGAAGCCACTTCTCTTGCTCCAATATTTGAGGTCATAATTATAATGCAGTTCTTTAAACTTACCTTCATGCCTTTTCCATCAGTCAACATCCCTTCGTCTAATACTTGTAGGAGTAAGTTTAAAGTATCTGGATGAGCTTTTTCAATTTCATCGAACAAGATTACTGAGTAAGGCTTTCTTTTTACAAAAGTAGTTAATTGACCACCTTCTTGATATCCAACGTATCCCGGTGGAGATCCAATTAGCTTTGCCGAGCTATGCATTTCCATATATTCACTCATATTAATTTGGTACATCAAATCTTCAGATCCAAACAATTCTCTAGCTAATGTTTTTGCTAATTCGGTTTTACCTACTCCAGTTGGGCCTAAGAATAAGAAAGATGCCAATGGTTTGTTTTCTCCTCCTAGTCCTAGGTGAGATCTCTGTATCGCTAAAGATACGTTCTCTACAATCCGGTCTTGTCCAATTATTCTTTTCTCAAGTCTTTTTGTCAGATCTTTTAATCTTTTATCTGAGATATCGCTTGCTGCGATAGGGATTCCAGTCCATTCGACAACAATACTTTCGATTAAGTCAACTGAGACTGTCTTAGAGGCTCTTTTCTCTACTTTCGCTCTACCCTCGATCGTATCTTCTATTTGATCAATCAGCTTCTCTTCTTCCTCTTTATATTTAGCTGCCAATTTGAAATCACTCTTTTTGAGAGCTCCGTCTTTCTTAGCCTGTATATCTATTAGAGTATTTCCTAATTTATTTAACTCTGGCTCCATAGCAACTTCTCTACCAATTTTTACACTTGCAGAAGCTTCATCTAAAAGATCTAAAGCCTTATCTGGTAAGTATCTATCTTGAATAAATTTTGCAGAAAGCTCAACAGCTATATCTACAGCTTCAGGCTGAATCTTAATATTATGGTAATCTTCAAACTCTGGAACTACTTTTCTAATAACCTCTTTAGCACTTTCAATACTTAGTTCGTTTACATAAATTGGTTGGAATCTTCTTGTTAATGCTGGGTCAGTTTCAAAGTATTTAGTATATTCATCGTGAGTTGTTGCTCCAATCACACTTAAAGAACCTGAAGTTAAATAGGGTTTTAAAATGTTTGCGATATCTAGAGAATCTCTTGCTCCTGCAGAACCTGCCCCAACAATCATATGGATTTCGTCGATGAAGATTATTGTGTTGCCTTCTGCAATTGCTTCGTTAATAACACCTGTAATTCTCTCTTCTACATCTCCTCTAAGCTTTGCTCCAGATAAAATTGAGGCAATATCTAAATTTAAAACTTTCTTATTTAAAAAAGATGCAGGTACTTTTCTTGCAACAATTCTATTTATAAATCCTTCCACAACAGCAGTTTTTCCAACCCCAGCTTCTCCAACTAATATTGGATTGTTCTTAGATTTTCTTGCAAGAATATGGATTAACCTATCAATTTCTTTATCTCTTCCAGATATTTGACTGAACTCTCCCATGTCTGCTTGTTCATTCATACTTCTTGCAAAGAATGGCATAACACTTTGAGATTCTGGACCCATTCCTTTAGGGAGTTGACTGAAATTTGGATATGTAGCAATACTCAAAAGAGTATTTTTTACAGTTTCAAAATTAATTCCAAGAGTATTAAATTCTTTTACAAAGTCAACTTGTAGTTTAAACATAGCTAGTAATAAATGCTCGCTACCAACATATACATGGTCTAAATCGAAAGATACTACAAAACTTTCGTTAATAATATTTTTTAATTCTTCTGAGAATTTAATATCTTTAGCAACTGGTTTGACTGTATTAAGTTGAAGATTCATTACCATTTCAGTTTGAATTCTAGCTTTAGTACTTTCTATATCTACTCCAAGTTTATTTAGCACTTCAAAAGTGATTCCACCCACGTCAGATATTAGTGAAAAAAAGAGCTGCAAGGCACCAAATTGAGTGTACTTATACTCCTTACTTATCTCTGAGCCTTTGTTGATATATTTTCGTGCATTGAGCGTTAATCGATTAATTCCTTTGTTAAAATCTTTTTCCATTTTATGTAGGTGATAGGTAATAGTTTGTAGGTTGTAGTCAATAGAATTTGTAACTAGTTGTTATTCAACTATTACCTATAAACTACAACCTAACAACTAGATAAAATTATATCAGTAGCAGCCTAGTCTGTCACCTGCTAAATTTAGAAAATAATGACTTTACCACCTGTATTACCCAAGTATTATAAAGCTAACAAAGTTGCGTAAATAATATATTTTTATCGTATCTATTATGTCGCCGCCGAATGGCGATTTCAGAGCTAAAGTGGTATAATATACATGGTGGTAAATATAGTTTAAACACTTATAAACCACCTCTTGGTGGTCATAATTTGTGAAAACTAATTAACTACCGAGATAGATATTTCAAAACCCGAGTATTTACGTTTTTTAGGAGAAACCATTTTGAGACACGGAATTGTAGAATCAACCACCGAATTGCCGATTTCACCCGCTGATGGGCTGGGGATGACGAAGGTCAAAAGTGCATACCTAGATCCTAACTTAATTGGGAACATCCAGGGTATTATGGGGCAGGTTGTAAGCAACCCTAAGCTGACTGAGTGGCACAATGTTGACCGTCGAGCCAAGACTTCGGTTTTGGTGTTGAGGAAAAGTAATGGCTACGAAGCAATTATTTTCTCAAACGTGGGCAATGTTAAGCGAATCCAATATCGGCTTCATCATGATGGCCTAATCGAAATTGTTGACGGAAAGGTCAAGCTTGGTGAGAAATACGCCAAGATCGTACCAAACCCAAGAACATCGTCGGACCTTATGTTCGCCGCAGCATAACATTTGAGTTTTTGATTCAGAAGTACGGCTGGAAGAGTGATTCTTCTCAAACATCGTAAATACTCGGACAGCCTTTAATTAATAAATGGACATTATTATGTTTATTTATTAGTTAATATGGCGAAAGCTTATTACTAACTCAGAGAAATCTGGGACAACTAAAGAGTGTGTATAGAAGAGGAAGAATAAAAGTGATACCTATTTTGGATCAAGATAACGAAAAGTTTAAGGATCTGCACTGGGGGAAGCTTGTAGAGAAAGGGTTTGTCGGTAAGGACGATTTATTTCTTGGAGGTTGGGATCTTATTACTGGTGGAAGCCACCATATGATTCTTACTTCAAACAGTCTCGAAGGAGAATGGAAAATTCAAACCTTTAAGTATTGGAAAGATGGTCTAATCCTGACAGATGAATTAACATCAGAGAATGAAATAACTGTAAAGGCAGGAAGAATTTTTGTAGATGGCAAAGAGTTTGGACTTACAGATGAAGAATCGAACGAAGGTTCTATTGTAATTTTTCAACGATAAGTTGAAAAAAGGCCCGGGAAAGGAGTTTTTATACACACTCGGAGCCATTAAATTAATAATTAAGCATAATGTGCTTAGCTATTAGTTAATATGGCGCAAGTCTATTACCTATACTCAACGAAAGTTGAGGAACCTTAAAAAACCAAGCGTATTAGTTCTCGTCCACGAATACTACTTTCTGAGTTGTGCTCATGGACGAGAACTCTCGGACATATATTTTAATAGAAAACAGGAGAATGTAATTATGGTTCACGACGGGTGGAACGAGAATTTGTACCATGCTGGGCTGAGAACTTTTACTACACAGCCAGCACTCGGTGAGGCAGCAATGATGACTGGGCAAAGCCCGCATCGATTGAAAATTCTTGATTTAAAC
>JBDSRX010000069.1:0-9600 GCA_039929105.1 Candidatus Dojkabacteria bacterium | reverse complement strand
ATCACTTACTTTTACTAGCAAAAAATAGAACGGGATATTTAAATTTAGTTAAATTAGTTTCCGAAGCTCAACTTCATGGAATGTATTACAAACCAAGGGTTGATAGAGCAACATTGGCAAAATATTCTCAAGGTTTAGTTTGTACTTCTGCATGTATGGCTGGACCATTATCTAGAAATATTTTAAGAGGAGATATTCCAAAAGCAGAAGATTGGTTACAATTTTTACAAGGAACTTTTAAAGACGATTTTTTTATTGAACTTCAAAGACACGGTTACGATATGTCCGATAGTCTTCCAAGTGACTACATTCTAAGAACTAATGATGAGGAAGGTAGTGAAGAATCTATCGATAATTTAAATCAACAAAAATACAGTAATACGATTCTTAGAGAATTAGCTGCAAAGTATAAGGTTCCACTTGTTGCTACAACAGATGCTCATTATTTAAAAAAAGAAGATAAAGAAGTACAGACAATGTTATTTGCTATAAAAGATGGCAAATTACTCTCTGATGACGATTGTAGGACAGGGTACGAAGGAACTTATATCTTATCTCCCGAGGAGATGGAGAAGAAGTTTGGAGACGAAAAAAGTGCGCTTGAGAATACTGAGAGGATTGACCAAAGTATTGAAGAGTTTTCACCAGCATTCGATAGAATTCAACCAAAGTTTTGGAATATCCCTGAAGGACAAACTTCCGAAACTATTTTAAGAGAAATGGTTTTTGAAGGTTCTTTAAGAAAATATCGAAATTCGAAATTCGAAATTCAAAACCTTGATGCTTCTTCATTCGAACTTCGAATTTCAGAAAAGTATGAAGATGTGTCAAAAAGAGTATTTAATTCTGAGCTTTTTGACAGGATAGATATGGAATTAAATTTGATTCATACAAAAGGTTACGATGATTACTTTCTTGTTGTATCAGATTTAATGAGATGGTCCGCAACAAACGATATCTTGATGGGAGTTAGAGGTTCTGTTGCAGGAAGTGCCGCTGCACACTGCTTAGATATTGTTGAAGTTGAGCCAATTAAATGGGAATTGTATTTTGAAAGATTCTTAAATCCAGAAAGACCATCCCCTCCCGACATTGACATGGATATTCAAGATTCTAGAAGAGAAGAAGTGATGAATTATGTAAGGGAAAAATATGGACATGATGCAGTTGTTGCAATTTGCACTTTTGGAAGACTAAAAACAAAGGCCGCAATTAGAGATGTTTCTAGAGTAATGAACATAGACTTAAAGACTGCTGATCGACTTTCTAAACTTGTAACTGTTCTTTTTGGAAAACCTTATACGATAGAAAAAATGATGGAAACTAGTCCAGAATTTGCAGGAATTATAAATTCAGACCCACAACTAGAAAAGATGTCAGAGGTTGTAAAAAAGATTACAAACATGTCTAGACATATGTCTGTACATGCATGCGGATACTTAATTACTCCCGGACCAGTTGTTAATTATGTTCCATTACAATACGAGTCAGGTGGATCGGAAGCTGGAGATAGTAAAATTATTACACAGTATGAAGGTCCATGGTTAGAAGAACTTGGCTTGATGAAGTTTGACTTCTTAGGGCTACGAACTCTTACAATTATTGCAAATGCAATTAAATACATTAAACAAAGTAAAGGAGTTGATGTTGATTTTTATAGTATTCCTGAGGGAGATAAATTAGCTTACGAACTATTTGCAAAAGGAGAAACAACTGGAGTCTTTCAATTTGAGTCTCCTCCAATGAGGCAATATTTAAAAGATTTAAGAGCAGAAACTCAAGAAGATTTATGCTTTATGGTAGCAGCTTATCGACCTGGACCTATGAAGTACATTCCGGATTATATTGCAAGGAAACATGGAACTCAGAAAACTGAGCTATTAATTCCAGAATTAGGAAATATTATTGGAAAGACGTTTGGATTCGCAATTTATCAAGAACAGGTTATTAGAATTGCCGTAGATCTTGCTGGGTATACTATGGGTCAGGCTGATGTTTTAAGAAGAGCCATGGGTAAAAAGAAAGTGGATGTTATGAAAAAAGAAGAAGCAATCTTTAAAGCTGGTGTTCAGAAAAAAGGACATTCAGAAGCAGTTGCTACAGAACTATGGAATTATTTACTTCCTTTCGCAGACTACGGATTTAACAAGGCTCATGCTGCAGGATATGCCGTACTAGCTTACAAATGTGCATATCTAAAAGCTCATTATCCATTGCAATTTATGACTGCATTATTGCATTCAGACATTTCAGACATGGATAGAGTTACTACAGACATGAGTGAAGTAAGAAGGCTTGGGTATAAAGTTCTACCACCAAATGTTAATAAATCCAATGTAGACTTTACAGCAGAAGGAGAGGATTCGATCAGATTTGGATTAGGGGCTATTAAAAATGTAGGAGCTAAAACGTGTTCGGCTATTTTACAAGAGAGGACACTCAATGGCCCGTTCCGAAACTTTGACGATATGATTGGAAGAGTTGGTATGGCTAACTTTAATAGAAAGAGTATTGAGTGTTTAATAAAAGCTGGAACAATGGACGAATTTGGAGATAGAAATTCTTTATTAAAAATTATTCCGGAAGTTGTAAGCAAATTTACAGAAAAGAAAAAAGTTCAAGATGTTGGACAAACAGATTTGTTCTCTATGTTTGAAGATGAGCATGACGAACCCTTAGTTACAAACTATTCTGCTACACCATTTCCTCCAACTGATCCTTCAAGTGAGAAAGAGAAAATGAATTGGGAAAAAGAACTTTTAGGTTTATTTATAACTACACATCCATTAGATACTTTTAAATGGGTAAACTTAACTGGAAGATATAATAAACTAAGTGAAGTTGAGCATACAAATGCAGGAAATAAAGTTAAATTTTTAGCTTTAATAACATCAGTAAAAATTACATATACAAAGAAAGATAACTCTAAAATGGCAATTTTGGCTTTTGAAGATTTTTCTGGAAAATCCGAAGCTGTTATGTTTCCAAGAGTTTACGAAAAATATGCACACCAAATAGATGAAGCTAGACCTTTAGTTATAGAAGCTGTTATTAACGAAAGAGAAGACAAGAAGTCACTTATAATTAACTCTCTAGAGCACGCTGGAACGTTAATAAGACCTAAGAAGATGTCAATTAGTGTTGTTGGTGTAACAGACCAGTTAAAGCTTGCTGAGCTCAAAAATTGTTTCTGTGAAGATGGAGATACTGATATTGAAGTAACTTATGGTACTAAAGCAAAACCTGGTAAATTAATAAGAAAAGCTAATTTAGACGATATTCAAACAATTGAATGTCTCGAAAAGTGGATGTAATAATTAATACTGATATAGTATAATCCAAAAGATGATCTGTCATGGCGAGGCTCTCGAGCCATGAATCTTAATTTTAGGTTTATGCTAAAAAACTACTTTGTATATATTCTTAAATGCTCAGATAATTCTTATTATACTGGAGTTACAAATAATCTTGAACTGAGACTCTCCCAGCATAGTAATTCATTTAATAATGGTTACACATCTACAAGGTTACCTGTAAAACTTGTATGGTCTGGCGAATTCAATGACATAAGAATTGCAATTACATTTGAGAAAAAGTTAAAGAATTGGTCAAGAAAAAAGAAGGAAGCATTAATTAATAACGACTGGGAATCTCTTAAATTTAATTCATTAAGAAAAACGCCAAATAAATGATACATCCTTCGAGAGCCTCAGGATGACATAAATTGGGTATTAGAGAGAAGTCATGTCGCCGTTGCTCGGCGGCGAAATCACCCCTAATATGGTATAATATAGATAGCTTAAAAATTATTTTTATAGCTATTTATTCAATCTAGTTAATGGTTTTACCTTAATTAGTATAGGTTACAAATAATCAATAGATTACAACTAATCCGAAGAACCTTAACAATCGAAAACGTAGTTTCTAAGTCCCTTTAATTTTATAATGTAAATTTAAAGGGGCTTAGAAATGGAGCAGAAATGAAAAAGTTCATCTTGAAGTACAAGGAAGGGATTCTGATACTTTTTGCGTTGTTAGTCATGATCGGAATTGTGGTTACGCATCGCACACCAAACACAAAGCGCATTACTGAAGTTACGAATGCAGAGGTTGTAACACCCGTTCCGACTCTAGCAACTTCAGTAGTAGACTTGGCCGTATTGCCAAACGGGAAGTACACGACAACTGTTTCAGCTTGGACGGCTAATCGGCTCAACCATTATCTTGGGGATATTCCCCGGGAGTTCAAAGTTGAAAATGCGAAAGCATCTTTGACAAAAAATGGTGAAGGTATCGAAATCCGGGTTGAAGACTTGAGTACCGCGCTTACTTTCAGTTCAGCCAAGATGAAGGGCAATTTATTTCCCTACATGGAAACCCAGTCTATTGGCGGGGATACCTGCATTACACAGGTTGGTACCGTTGATGTTTCATGGGTTGAAAGTATCATGAAAGTAAAGCTAACCCAGCTTTGCCCAGAAACAAGTGACAGATGGGTAACTTATTGGGAAATCAAGATGAGTGAGCTTAAGCAAGATAGTTAAAACTAGCTTGTCCTTGTATCGGAGCGATTAATCTGCCCCAAAACTGCGTTTTCGAGCAAGGAAAAGATTACAAATATTGTAGTTTTTTCTTTGCTATTTATTAAATCTCTTTCGGATTCTAGCTTTTGTAGAATTCATATAAGCAGATTTAATCCAATCTAAACTCACGTTTTCTTTCTTCTGTGTAATTACTTCTACAATATCTCCAGTATCCAATTTATAGTTCATATTCACCATTTTTCCATTTACTTTAGCACCTGCATAACAATAGCCTACAGATGTGTGTATTCTAAATGCAAAATCTAAAGGCGTAGAACCTTTATCCAATCTTATAACTAGACCTTTAGGCGTAAAGATAAATACGCTATCTGCAAATAGTTTAATTCTATAAAAATCGTTGTTTGTACTTTTATCGTTTTGCCATTTTACAAGGTCTTTATTTTGGATTAATGCCTCACCTTTATTTTTATTAGCTTTATGTTTATATATTAAGTGACATGCTGGACCAAACTCACTATACTCATGCATTTCTTTAGTTCTAATTTGTACTTCTAATGAAGCGTTCATAAAATTAATTATCATGTGAATAGATTTGTATCCATTCGGTTTTGGGTTACTAATATAATCAATAAATTCTTCTTGAATAATATTAAAATGTGTTTGAAGTAATCCCAAAGCTACATAACAGTCTTCAACAGATTCAACAATTAATCTAGCTGCATAAATATCGTAAAGTTTACCAACCATATCTGGTGTAAGTTCCGAGCCATCTAAGTAACCTTTTCTTTTAATTTTTAAATAAGCACTATAAATACTTTTTCTCCTTGTTTGGATAGGATCGTGTTTTAAATTGTATTCTTTTAGTAGTTTATTAAGTTGTAGTTGGAAGTTCTCAATAAGATCTCCTTTGTTTGCAAAGTAGTTTTCAATTTGATCTGAAATAATTTGATATTCTTTTGGATTTAAAATTGCAAAAGCTGTTTCTTCCATTTTTCTTTGAAATATTCCCAAACCTAAGTGTTCACATAAAGGTGCATATATTTTCATTCCCTTTTTGGCAGCTGTTTGAAGAATATCAGTAGGTACATTTTCCGAACTAATTAAATTATGTAGTTTTTCTGCAATTCTAATAATAACTATTCGAATATCTTCACTAGCGTTAAATATTAGTTTTTTAAAATTTTCTAAATCTTCAATGCCTTCTCCGGTAACTTGGTGTGAAAGTTTTCTAATATTGGAAAGTCCATCAACTATAAAAGCGACTTCTATTCCAAATTCCTTATTAATCTCCTCGATAGTTGCATCACTTCTCTCAATAACATCGTGAAGTAGAGCTGCTACTACTGAGGTGGTGTCTAATTTAAGTCTAGCTATATATGCTGCAACAGTAAGGATATGTGTGAGTGTAGGTTTGCCAGATTGCCTTAACGTATTTGAGTGGTATTTTTTTGCAAACTCATAGGCATGGTTAATAAGTTCCGTATTGTATTCATCTCCGGAATTATTAAGAAGATTTAATAGTTCTTCAAAACTTTCAATTTCTGAAAAATTAAACTCATTCATTAGCTAAAAGTATTTACTGTGTATGATATCGCTATACTACCAAAAAAGCTACTTAGATTTGTAGATTCGGAGGTTACTTAAATATGTTTCAATAGAAGTGGATGCTAAACTTTGCTAAGATTGCTCGATATCTTATCGACAATTTTCTGAAAAACTTCAAATTTATCTCAAAACAAATCCTAGCAATCTGGGGAAATATTAAGGCCCTTATTGTGTCTAGGCTTTTTTGGGGTAGAGATTCTCTTTACAAAACTATAGTACACTCCGCAATGATAGGAGCAACAGCGATAGTGTTCGTCGGAGGGATTGTTACTCGAGTAGAAAGCAATAATGCTCCTTCAGTTTTAGGCATATCTACCAACGATGATGTACTTAGCGCTGGGGGAAATATTCAAGCTTTGGAATCTACTGATACTGGGAATAGAGTGAAAAGTTATACTGTAAAAGAAGGCGATACTTTGGAAAATGTTGCTAAGAAATTTAATCTGAAAATGGAAACTGTAAGATGGGCTAATATAAAAGAAATCGGACCTTTTACTAATAATATTCAAGTTGGCTGGGAATTAAAAATTCCTTATACCGATGGTGTTTTATACAGTGTTAAGGCAGGAGATACAGTGTACAAAGTTGCTAAAGAATTAAGTAGTGATGTTTTTGCTATTTCCGAAATTAATAATTTAAAAGAACCAGATTATAAGCTTACAGTTGGAGAAGATATTATGATTCCTGATGGAAGATTAAGTGTTCAGGATTTAGGAAATATTGTTACTGTTACAGAAGATAATTTGGTAGGAGCATTTATAGATCCATTATCTAATCCTGCATGTAACGGTTACCACTATTATGGAGGTATTAATTCTTACCCTGGACATAATGGTGTAGATGTTGGTATCGCTGGCGGCTGTCCAGAACAAGCCATTGCTGCTGGTATGGTTTATTTTTCAGGGTGGGAAGATATTTCTGGATATACGGTAAAGATTGACCACGGAGGTGGAGTGCATTCGTATTACTATCATGGAGATGGAGAAATTTGGGTTAAGGCCGGACAATATGTAGAGCAAGGAACAGATTTACAAATGATGGGATGTACGGGAAATTGTTTTGGAACTCATTTACATATAACTATTAAGTTAAACGGTAATACTATTGCTCCAGAAGCTTATATACCGTTTAAATTTAACCAATAGCTACTTTCTCTTAAAGAACTTATTCAATCCTGCTTCAATCTTATCTTTAAAAGCATAACCAATCGCAATTCCACCTCCAAAGGTAACAGCAATATACCCAAAATGTACTATAAATGATGAAATATCCATGTTAAATTTCTAATATTTAATATAAATATTTTATCACATAGTTGAATTTACTCAGACCCGCTTAAATGATATAATCAGCTGCAAATCTAATGAGCGAAGCGAATTCAAGATTTTCGCTGTCCTGAGCTTGTCGAAGGACCTCATAATTATGTGCCCGTAGCTCAGTGGATAGAGCAACCGCCTTCTAAGCGGTAGGTCATACGTTCGAATCGTATCGGGCATATTTTAAATATTTCAAAAATGTTCTTCACTTATATACTCCACAATTCTTTTATAAATAAATATTACATTGGACAAACTCAAGATATTGATGCGAAGTTATTAGAACTAAATAGTAGAAAAGCTAAACGAAAGTTTGTTAAAAAAGGGACTGTTGAATGGAAATTGGTTTATAAAGAAGAATTTGAAAATAAATGGGACGCAGTAATACGAGAAAAGTATCTTAAATCTTTAAAGAGTAAGAAAGATATTGAGGATTTGATAATGTCTGCTTAGATTTCTAATTCTAAACCAACAGGGCAATGGTCTGAACCCATTTGTTGAGCTCTAATAAATGCTCCAGTTATATTTTTTCTTAAAGACTCTGATGCTAAGAAGTAATCAATTCTCCATCCAGTGTTCTTTTGTCTTGCACCTCCAAAAGGTGCCCACCAAGTGTAATTTCCACCTTCATTATTAAACATTCTAAAAGTATCGATTAATCCTGCATTTACAAAGTTTGTAAAACCTTCTCTTTCTTGATCTGTAAACCCATGATTTTCGTGGTTTGTGTCCGGTCTAGCAAGGTCAATTTCTTGATGAGCTACATTCAAGTCTCCACAGAAAATAACAGGCTTTTTAGCTTCTAATTGCTTAATATATTTTAGAAATTCAACATCCCAAATTTTATGTCTGTAATCTAATCTTGTAAGATCCCCTTTTGCATTAGGTGTATAAACAGTTACTAAATAGAATTTTTCAAATTCTGCTGCAATAACTCTTCCTTCTTTATTTGCATCTCCATAACTATCTAGGAAATTCGCTCCATCTGGCAAACCATTTACAACACTAATTGGCTTTTCTTTAGTAAAAATTGCTGTTCCAGAATATCCTTTTCTTTCTGCTGAGTTCCAATATTCAGTATATTCAGGTAAATCAAATTCTGCTTGTCCTCTTTGAGCTTTAGTCTCTTGAATGCAAACAATATCTGCATTTTCTTCTCGAAGGTAATCTATAAAACCTTTCTTTAAAACTGCTCTAATTCCATTTACATTCCAAGAAATTATTTTAATCTTGCTCATTACATTCCTCCTGTATTTCTAGCGCCTTTGGCTCTTTTGATTAATTCGTCTCTAATTGTATTAGCATCTTCTTTAGAAACACCAGGTAATCTTCCTTCTGCAGCAACTCCATATGCACCATACTTTCCATATCCACCTGTGCTCATACCTGCAGTTTGAATTTGTAAGTCTGACAAGCCTAGAATTCTAGCCATTAGACCTCTATTAATATCTACATTTTGAATTCTTTCGTAAGGAATAGTTACATATTTTTTAGTAATAACTCCCGATTCTTTATAAAATCCATCTTCTTTAAGCTCGTACATATAATTGTTGTAGCTTAATCTAGCGAATAGATAACATAATGCAATTATAAATAAAGCGAATACAATGTATATTCCAAGACCTACAATAAATACACCTGTGAAAGTTGTTGTAGTTCCACTATCTTCCATAAAGCCAATTAGTATTGGTAATACAAAGAAAATACCTATAAAGAATGTTGAGATTAAAATTCCCAAACTAGATTGAATAAAGAACAACCATATAACTTTTGGATTTAACTTTTTCATAAAACGGACTAATAATTAAATATACTGTGATTTTATCATGAATTTGAGATTATTCTATTACTAATGAGAATGCCAATATTTAATGGAAATTGAAATTTAATGGGAAGAATAGAAGCAAGTTTTCAAGTAGTTAACTTGAACATGCACGTTAAAGTGCGCTTGTTCTTATTAATACTCTAGAGATATGCAACTAGCTTCCCATAATTCAGAACTATTTTTTAGGTATATATACCCCCTTTCCAGGATTATAGGAATCACCGCTACTCAACTTAATTGGATTATTAAATCCCGCATGATGATTACATAACTTCAGTTCGTGCTTTTTGTTTTTATCATCAATTCCGGT
>JBDSRX010000068.1:0-3725 GCA_039929105.1 Candidatus Dojkabacteria bacterium | reverse complement strand
TCCTTTACTGGCACACTACAAATCTCCAAGAATCTATCAATAATAGCTTCCAGTTTATTTACATAAATATTGTCGTGGTCAAAAAGGTGTGCGTAATTCATGCTGCTTTAGTTTCTTGTTGATTAGGTAACATTGAATTCATGGTACTACCTGCAGCGGAAAGAACATTCTCTGCTGTTGTACCTACAATCTCTACCGCTGCATTTATTCCCTCTGCTGTTAATGTATCAACTGCTGATAAAGTACTCGAGATTCCTGTTTCTACTACATCTAGTGCAGCATTAAAAAAATAATCTAAAATATTGCCTCCACCATCATTTGTCTTATTTGGTTGTGCGGTTGGTGTTTCTTGAGGTAACTTTTCCAATCTCAAAATCTAAAATTTATATATTAATAATAGAAGTTTGTTCAACTTCTGTCAAATATATATGACGATTCAGATTAATACCTATAGTGATCTGCTTTAAATGGTCCCTGTATTGGAACATCTAAATATTTTGCTTGTTTTTCAGATAGTTTTTCTAGTTTGACACCAATTTATATTCGCTAGTTTTGTAGTAGTTCAATTTGAGCAAGAACTTAAAAAGAAAAGCGCCAGGCTTTCGCCTGGCGCTTAATAATTAATATTAAAAATATTAATTAGGAGAGTGAACAGTTCCCTTTCCATCATCATGCTGTCTGTTAACAACTGTTGGATCGATATTAGAATTGAACTTCTGAGCATAATCTACATTTCCAGTGCTCACAAACTGTTTAACATAACCAGTCTTCTTTGTTGTACTTGCATTCTTTCCAAATGGATCTGCATAGTAAACTGTAGTTGTAGATTGATTACTTACAGTTGGTGGAAAGAAATAATTACCTCTATTAGTTCCATCAAATCCTGATTGAGGACTATCCCATGTAATTCCTTTAATCTGACCATAGTTTGTTGCGGCATCGCAAGCTCCTCCCCTCATCTTATCTCCATTTGCTTCTGTCTCGTAACATAGATCCATAAAGTATCCGACATTGTTTGGCTTAGAAGGATCGTAGAATCTTGCGGCATTTTCAACATCAAATAATAAGTTTATATTTGAAACTAATGCATTCCCATTAGTGCTGGATAAGGATAGCGACACTGGCCACACCTCATAAGCATTTGCAGACCATTTATTCTCTCCTACTAAGAATACTTGATTTATACAATCTCTTGTTTGAATTCCTCTACTTCCTTTTTCTTCAGAAACTCCAGGATAAAGAGCATTTGAGTAAGATAATCCAGTTGGAATTGTCATTAATTTTCTTACTCCGTTAGTATCACAAACACTAGTAAATTCTCCTGCTTTTCCAAATTGTCCCATTTGAGCAAGTATAACTTTTGCACCATCGCTACAGCTTGCTGCATAAATTACTTCGTGTAAGTTATTTTGGAATGCATCTTTAGAAGATACACCTTGGTGAGCTTTAATAATGTAATCGCAAGTTACGGATGCGTTAGTTTGTGGTCCTCCATTCTTTCCAGGTAATTTAATTGGTAATCTTTCCCATTCTACTTTATGTCCCATGTGATCTTCGTGCCTCATTACATTCTGACCTTGAGATACATAGTAAGCATCTGTTTCTTCATTAACATATCCAAATGGTAAACCAGCTATTGCTTGTTCTTCAGAATCCATTTTTCCATTCTTATTAACATCGAAATAGAATTCTTCTTGAATATCTTTAAATAGCGGAGAATCTTTAGGATTTCTTCCATGCTCATGTCCAAACGTACACTCCTTTCCTGTTGAAGAGTCCACTACTACAGGCGGATGCCATGTTGGATAAACTTTTCCATCTGGCCCAATTACAGAATAACTATCATGTAATGCTTTAGAACATGTATCGTATTGCGAAGGTGTCCATATTCCATATGCTGCTGATTTTGGGGCAGATGCAATATCCAATGATCCTACGTTACCTTGTGTAGGTGGTTTTGTTGGTGTTGGTTCTGGATTAGGCGTTGGAGTTGGGACAGGTAATGGTGTTGGTTCAACTGGTGGTGTTGGAGTTGGTGGCATTGGAGTTGTTGTAGATCCATCTGTATAACTCAAAGTTAATTTTGGTTTTGTTGAATTATTTGTTAAGTCAGTTTCAAAAAACTTTCTTCCATATTGTGCTGTTGCTGTACTTTTTATAATTATAGTTAAGTAAGCTGCATTAGGATTTAATGTTAAAACCTCCTGTACAATTTTTGTTAATTCAATATCATTATAACTATCCTTTGGCCATTTAATATTATTAGAATAAACTAATTTTGTTGTTGTTAATTTCCTTGCTGATGCTCTATCAGTATTTTTAAATGTACTTGAGCTTGTTGAATTTTCTGCATAAATTTCTGTTGATAAATCTATCCATTGCTGGTCTTTAGTATAAAGGCTCATAACAGCTTTAGTTATAGAAGAAACTTTTTGATTTACTTGAAATCGTAATGCTAACCAAGCGTTAGTCGAATCTCCAGAACCAATAAAACTTTTCTTAGATCCAATAGAAATTACATTTCCATCTTCATTCATTATATCTGTGGTTGCTGTGGGGTAAAGTACTACTTTCTTGTCTAGAGAAGAAGCTGCTGCATCTGAAATTTGCAGATTTCTCATATTAACTACAATTAACGTTGCTACAATTGCTCCGGATAGAATTAAAGCCGTTATCACTATCCTCTTTATTCCGATTCTTTGCGTGAATCTACTCATCTTGAATAAATAAAAAATAAAGGGGTACCTCAATTTATAGATGGAAAAGACTCCAATGTCAAATATTTACCAATAAGAAAGGGGCAATTGTGTTGCCCCTTTTAAGTATCCAAACTCTATCTCTTGATTATATACTGAAATTAAGTTTTATCTGTTCCACTCAACCATCTTTCTGCAATTATGGCTGCTTTGCATCCGGCTCCAGCTGCCGTTACTGCTTGTCTGTATACATGATCCTCTACATCACCTGCTACAAATACTCCATCGATGTCTGTGTAAACTCCATTTTTAGCAATTAAATACTCTTCCTCGTCCACTTCTAACTGCTTTTCTAAGAACTTAGTTAATGGAACATGTCCTATTGCTAAGAATAATCCTTCAACTTTTAATTCAGATTCTGTATTGTCTTTATTATTTAATAATTTTAATCCAGTAACTAAATTATCACCTAACACTTCTTTAATCTCAGTATTATAGATAACACTAATCTTTGGATTTTCTAAAACTTTTTCTTGCATTATCTTACTAGCTCTAAAAGTATCTCTTCTATGGATCAAATGTACAGTACTTGCAAATCTAGTTAAAAACATTGCTTCCTCCATTGCAGTATCTCCCCCACCTACAACAGCTATTACCATATTTCTAAAGAAAGCTCCATCACAGGTTGCACAAGCAGAAACTCCTTTTGTCCACAACCTATCTTCTCCTGGGACCCCTAACATCTTAGGTGTAGCTCCTGTTGAAATTATTATGGTTTTAGAAGAATAAAATTTATCTCCTACATGTACTTTCTTTATTTCTTCTCTTAGCTCTACTTTTGTTACATCTTCAAATTTAACTTCAGAAACGAATTTTTTAGCTTGTTCTAACATTTGATTCATTAAATCTGGACCTTGAATTCCATCTGGAAAACCAGGGTAATTTTCTACTAATGTTGTAGTCATTAATTGACCTCCCCAAACAGTTCCTGCTAGAACTAAAACGTTTAGTTTTGCTCGACCTGCATAA
>JBDSRX010000067.1:0-3117 GCA_039929105.1 Candidatus Dojkabacteria bacterium | reverse complement strand
AGATATATATACTTGTATATATAGATTTTAGTAGGGAAGTCTTTTCTTAGAATTTTTAGATGTTATCTAAGTTAAGGTTAAAAGTATAACCTGAAGGTACCCGCTGATTCCTATTTCTAGGATCTACTTTCGTAGAAATCGATATTCATAAAGTTTATAAAACTTTACTACTTCCTTCTCCTCGTATCCCAATAAATTGGGACCATACGCTATATTTTGTTGTTTTGAAATAATAAATAAAATATCCCTAAACTATTCTAGCACAGACATTGACGTGTAAAAGCTAGCAGACTATAATCCGGACATACTCATTATATAAATAGATATGCCAATTGCCTTAGCGAGCTCCAATATAGAGGGTCAGGATTTAGAATTAACAGTTGATACCGCATATGAGCAGAATTACGATACTATTGAACTTCAGATAAATGACTCCATAATAGATAAGGACTATAGAGACCGTCTTATCTTTTCAATTAATACACAAAATATTACAAATGTTGTACTTCATCTTCCAAGTGTTAACAAAATCACGGAAGAGCTTATAATTGCTGTCCTAGAACTTATCAATGGAATTAAAGAGGAGCACACATATGTTGATGGTGTTGTTTTAAATACTAGACTTGATAGATTAAAAAAAGACATTAAATTAGTTGGGTTGGTACATTATATTGATGGTGAAATGCCGATAAATTTTCCGGCATTAACTACTTCTGTTGGGGATAGAACAAAACCATTTCTAAGTGTAGATATTCCTAGATTTGAAAATATGATTGTTGGTGTAGAAAATGATAAAAATAAAATATTCGATCTTAAAACTGTTTTAGCTACTTTAAATTTTGCAAGACTTCATAGCATTCCTTTTGTATTTAATATGGAGTCCATAATGTATCCTCTAAAGTTAAGTAACGAGAAGACTCCTTCTTTTATTAACGATAATATTAAAAGACAAATACTGAGATCTATAAGAATAATTATTGGGAAAATGGATCCCAAGGTAGATATTATCCATACTTCTGGAAAGTCAGAGTTTGATTTGGTAGAAGAATTTGGATGTCCATTAGGAGCAGAAGAAGATATTTCGAAAGATTTAATAGGAGATCTTAAGAACTTTATAAAAAGCGGAGGGATATTAGTTATAGAAAATAATACTCTAGCTGATGCAATGATAGGTAGAAGAAACTTAGAAGCCTAGTTATTTAACAAACTTTGTTAAAAGATGTCCGAGTTTATGTTTCTTTGCATTTAGATATTTAGAGTTAGCTTCTGTAACTGCAACTTCTAATGGAACTCTTTCTATCATTTCAATTCCACTTGCTTCGAATGCAACGAGTTTCCTTGGATTATTTGTAATTAATTTTATCTTTGAAATTCCCATCTCATGTAATAAATCTATTACAATTTGATAATCTCGGTCGTCTGCATCTAAATTTAATTTTTCACTAGCTTCTACTGTATCTAATCCATCTTCTTGTAGTCTTAATTCTTTTGTCTTATCAAACAACCCATGGGCTCTTCCTTCTTGGTCTAAATAAAATAATATCCCTCCATTTTCATTTAACAACTTCATGCTCATGTCTAATTGTTTTCCGCAATCACATTGTGTAGTTCTAAATGTTTCTCCAAATAAACATGAAGACTGTATTCGAACATAAGGAACATCTGGCATATTTTCTGTTTGTAAAACTTCTGCATACTTCATCCTTGGTTGTTTTGGATAATCTGCTTTATAAGTAGTTAAAAGAAATTTTCCATAATCTGTTGGGAAGTGAATAGTATCGATCTTTTCTAATTTATTTTCCATGAATTTTTATTTATAAAGTACTAAATTTATTTATAAAGTAATATTTTCTACAAAACACCCTGGGTCTACTTCTTGTGCATTCTCATTGTATATTGCGTTATCTCCGTAGAACTTTTCTAAAGCCTTCTCCTGAGCAGCTATTTGATTAATAATTTGAGTTTTTACAGTAGGATTTAATAATGCAACAGGACAATAATAAGTTGTTTTTCCATTTTTTGTTTCCATAATCTCAACTTCGGAATATCCAGTTACTCCATCTTTATTAATAGAAGGATTTCCAAGAATGTCTCCACTCTTAATTTTATCTCTTACACTAAATTTCAAAATCCTTAAATGTCTGTAAATAATTGTCCAATTATCATTAAACTTTAAATATATAGAATAGTTTTTACTTTCTCCAGGTGGATCGTCTACTTTAGAAACTGTTCCATCTACCATAGCCAAAATATTAGTAGAGGAGTCTAACTGATTAAAAGTCATACTAGTATTTTGTGTTTCTGATTCTAAGAAAGAGCCAAACTCACTTACTAATTTCTTAGTGTTCCAATTTCTTTCTGTAATATTTTTTATAAATAGAAAATCTCCAGATCTATTAGTAGTTTCATTATAAGTTCCAAAATTTACAGATACATTCTTTAATACTGGCATGCTTGATGATGTAGTTGGGAATGTGCAGTTTTGTGTAACCCAGTTGTAATCATCTTGAGTCATCTGTTGAACTAAACCTTCGGTCATTGCTATAAACTTTCCATCTGTCTCCTTTAATTCTTGTGGGCATGTATTTGGTGGAAGAACACTAACACTTTTTGTATTATTACTTCCCATCCCCCTTGAAATTAGGAGAATAGACAAGATTACTCCAACAATTAGAACTAAAGCTCCAATTGCTATTGCAACAATCATTTTTGCTGTTAGAGGTTTTTTTATTACCATACCTCTAAGGATAGATGAGAACTCTCACTTATGCAAGTGCACGTAAGTATATAATGAATATATACCGTAATTTATTTAGAGATTTTAGAGAACCACGCTCTGACTTTAGGATTTTGATATACAAGATATCCTACCAATCCTAATAAAATTGCTAGTGCTCCACAACATAGTGCAATCATTGCTAATAAACTAGATTGGCTGGCAGATGGTTTAGAAACTATTACATTTGTAATTGGTGTTCCATCTGCATTTGTTACAGGCATTGAAACAAGATTTCCATTAGCGTCTGTTGTTAGAACCTCAGCAACTGGAACAGTTGTTGGAGTTGGTACTGGAGTAGGAGTTGAACCTGCTGGTGGAGTGACTGGTGGAGGTGAAAC
>JBDSRX010000066.1:0-2830 GCA_039929105.1 Candidatus Dojkabacteria bacterium | reverse complement strand
CCGATAATTATTGACTATTGTCGATATATCACAGTAAAATCCCTACATATTATTAATTAAAAACTATGGATACAGCAGCATTTTTTGCATTGAGAGACGCAGAGGTAATGAAACCGCAAATAGATATTATCGATGAAAACCTACGATTTCAAGAAATACTGGTATATCTAAAAAACTTAGTTAGTTCTAATACAATTAATAGAGAACTAATCTATAGCATCTACGATACATTAGAAAGTAGATTGAAAACATTGGGTAGTGATCTATCTATAGATCTAGTAAACGATCTATTATTTATTATGATTGATAGCAACCTAGTAAAGAAACCTATTTCTAATGCAAAAGGTTTATTTGAGATTGCCTATATACTAAAAGAAAACTACATTAATAGTTTTGATCCGAGTTCAATAGATCAATTAGAAATGATTGAGCTTGAACGATTTAAAAAAGCATTCTTTGATAGAAGAGTTGTTACTGTTTATGATACATTAGATACTGCTGAAGATAATGACCATGTAAACTTAAAGCTGGTTGAAAGAAGAATTACTATCATTGAGTCTAATAAGAATCTAGAGAATAAAATTAGTTTTCTAAAAAGTAGAATTGCTGAGAACAATTTCAGAGCAATATATTTAGTTTCAATTGAAATTAATGAATTAGTTAAAACTCTTTCTACAGATATTGATGAGATACAGAAATTGAGATTAATTGAAATATTAAATACACTTCCAGAAAATAGTTTCTATAATGATACTGTATCTGAAATATTGGAAAGATATAATGAAGATGAGCTTACAGAAGGTTAATAATTAAGACCCGACCCGCTCCCCGAATTAACATGAGAGCGGGAAGGAATAATCTTTTTCTTAACATTCTAATTTACTACAACTGTTCCAACCATATTGGAATGGAAATTACAGTGATAAGTAAATGTTCCAGCTGTATCGAATTGATGGGTGAAAGTTCCACCTGGAGCTATTGTTCCAGAGTTAAATAAATCTGAAGTTACAGTGTGAGAAACACTATCGTTATTAGTCCAAACAACAGTTTGACCTTTATTAATTATAGTACTTAATGGGAAAGACATATTTGCTATAGAGACATCTGATTTAGCACTCGTTCCAGTTGGTGGAGTTGTAGGAGGTGTAACAGGAGTTGGTGTAGTTGAATTTGAAGTATTTACTGTAGTATTATTGCTGTTTAATAAAACTGCTGCTGAGATACCTACAACTGCAACGACAACAATAATTAATAATATAACCATTGAATTCTTCATAAGAATAAATTAAAAAATACTATTTATAGTATATACTCAATTTCCTTTACCGCAAACTATGGATAAAACGCTTTATAAATCATATAATTTCTTATTAAATAATTATTACTGAAAATCAAAATGATAAAAGCAGATCTTAAAAATATGTTTTTCGATAAGTTAGGAATCGGTTTAGATAAGCCAGATTTGAATGACTTGAACGATAAGCTAATGGAAGCTAAGAACAAATTCCTAGACGAGAAGCTAGGTTTTAAAAGACTACCTTACGAATACGAAGCAATAAAGAAAGATTTAGATAAAGTAAGAAAACTTACAGAACAAATGGATACAATTGTTGTAATAGGTATTGGAGGATCTGATTTAGGAACACGAGCTATTCAAAGAGCAATAAATGGACTTTACTATAATCAAAAAACTACAGAAGATGATAGACATTCTAAGAATATTTATTTTTCTGGAGATACAACAGATCCTGAAGCTATTAGTGAATTGCTTGACGTTATTACTCTTAGCAAAACAACATTCTTTGTAGTTTCTAAATCTGGAAATACAGTAGAACAAGCTTCTACTTTTGCATACTTTAGAGATTTATATTTAAAGAAAAACTTAAAACCACAAGATCATTTTATTTTCTTGACAGATGCAGTTACTGGAACATTAAGAGAACTTGCTACTAAAGAAGGATACGAAGCATTTGATGTCCCAAGTGATGTAGGAGGGAGATTCTCTGTATTATCTACAGTAGGAATGATACCTGCTTATTTAGTAGGTGTTGATGTTGAACAAATGCTTAAGGGGGCAGCGGATTTAGATACAGAAATTAAAAATTCTAAAGGTAAAATGGACGATATTTTAACTTATGTTGGATTAAAATATCTTTACTATAAAGGAGGAAAAAATATTTCTGTAATGATGCCTTATCAATATGGACTTTATGAATTTGCAAAATGGTATCAACAACTTTGGGCAGAAAGTTTAGGAAAGAAAGTAGATTTAGATGGAAACGAAGTGCATGAAGGTCAAACACCTATAGCTGCAGTTGGTCCAGTAGATCAACATTCTCAATTACAACTTTATAATGAAGGTCCAAACGATAAAGTTTTAACTTTTATTGCTGCAGAAAAAAGTAGAAAAGATATTAACTTACCTGATGACTATACTGGTGCAGAAGCTTTTGATTTTTTAAAAGGACATAATTTCCACGAACTTTTAAATTTTGAACAAGAAACATCTGCATTTGCTTTAACTCAAAATGGAAGACCAAACGCTACTTTAACAATTCCTCAAGTTGATGAATATCACTTAGGACAACTATTCTATTTCTTTGAAGTAGCAGTAAGTTATTTTGGAAATCTATTAAACATAAATACATACGATCAACCTGGAGTTGAACTTTCTAAGAATGCTATGTATGGAGTTTTAGGAAAGAAAGATTACGAAGAAGTTAAAGATGCATTCGAGAAATATAAAGCTGAATAAACTAAGCACGAAGATCGAATGACGAAGCTCAAAAATGTCACATTTTGTGGGCTAGTCAGTGTCATCCCGCATAGC
>JBDSRX010000065.1:0-4554 GCA_039929105.1 Candidatus Dojkabacteria bacterium | reverse complement strand
CGACCAAAGAACGATTGAAATTGTTCAGAAGATTATCACTAGCAGAAACTTACGTAGTGATGTAAGAATTTCGTCTAGTGATATCATTGCTCAAATCGCTCAGGTTAAGACTGACACTACAGCCGTAATTGTATATTTTCGTCGAGGGACGAAATATCACCTTACTCTGTATGGCTTGGCTACCCCTGAGGTTTGCATGGGATCAGTCAGCGGCGATAATCCCTATGGCTTCGCTCTGGACATGGGTGAAGCATTTACTTACGGGGCAACAGCAAGGTTTGCCATAGTTAACGGTACGAGTGAATTACACCCTTACCAATTATTTGAATATGTTATCCCTCCTCATAAATAATTAGAAAGGTTGAGTAAGGGGTTTCCGAGAAACGAATGCGAAAGCAGGAGTTGTTACGCTTGGTAATCCCATATTAATTAATAAATATTTATTTTGTAAGTATTTATTAGTAAATATGGTGCAAACCTAGTTACTATATCTCAACGAAAGTTGAGGAACCTTAAAAACCGAAGTGTATGTGATTATTGTCGTTCGCGAATTGAATAGTACTCTATTCTGCTCGTGGACGGCAATATGCCAAAATTAACCACATGGAGTATATATAAAATGTCTAACTTAACAAACAACCTTAAGATCGTCCCCGTCAGCAACTTCTGCAAAGGCTATTACCTAGGGCAAATGAGCCTACCAGAGACGACAGGGAATATCTACTTCAGCCAAGAAGAACGAGATGGGAAATGGCTCCTGAACATATGGGAGGACGAAAACCTGATAAAGGCCATTGAATCCGATAGCATGTTCGAGGTACTACCCAGTGGCCAGATGATCGCTACAAGCGAGCAAGCATGGAGTCTGATCGAAACCCGTCCATATCTTAAAGATGTAAAAGTCTCTAAAGACATGGCCATTATTGATGAATCATCAATGCGGACTCAGGATGCGGGTGAAACTCTTGCAACTTTGTCATTAGACAACGATACAATCTCTCTTCCTTGGGCAAAACTATTAGCGCCGGGCGAGACTTTTAGTTTCGTTGCATGTATTGATGGAAGTGCCGCGAGGTTTGTCTATACAAATGTTGGGGATGAATCCTTTCTTCGCAAATTTGAAGTAATCAATAACGTCATGAATTGTACTGCAATGTACAAACTTCATGGAGACATTGAATTGAATGAAGACGGACTGTTACATGGCAAGACCAGTAACTTTGGACTTACCGTAACTGGTCTCGAACTCGTCATCGTGCTGAAATAAAGTAGTTAGTGTTCACTAGAGAAAGGAGGTTTATGGCTACCGTAGAATAAATATATGATCACATACACTCGGCAAGCCATTAAATCTTAATCTTTGTAATTAATAAAGATTAGTATTTAACAAGAAAGAGATTATTTTTGTCATCCTGAGGCTCTCGAAGGATGAATCATTACTAAAAAGTAGAACGTTAACTTACAATTCATGGTTCGAGAACCTCACCATGACAACTCCGGATAGTTTTAATATCATACGGATTCGAAATGACATGACTAATAGGCTGTAACACGGCCTGGTCACAACATTAACTTAACAAGTAAATTCAGCCCTAATTATTCTAAAAAAAGACCCCATTTCTGAGGTCTTTTCTTTTAACTTTTTATTCTACAAAGCTTTAGCGTAGTAGAATTACTTTGTCTCTTTAGCTTCTTCTTTCTTTTCTTCAGAATTGCCTAATAATTTATTAAGCTCATCCATTTCTCTAGAAGAATCTACTGCACTTGTTGAAGTTGTTGTATCAACCTTCTCTTCTCCCTTTTCTCCAGCTGCTGTTACTCTCTTTAAAGATAGACCTAAATGTCTGTCCTCATTAGAGATTGAGATAATCATAACTTTGATTTGATCTCCAACTTTTACAACTTGAGATGGGTGCTTTACAAGTTTGTTTGATAATTCTGAAATATGTACTAATCCATTTAATCCATCTTCAATTTTTACAAATACTCCGTAGTCTGCAACAGATTTAACAACTCCGTCTACAACTTGTCCTACTTTATATTTCTTTACAATGTTCTTCCATGGGTCAGATTGCATTCTCTTGATAGAATATGCAACTCTCTTTCCAGCATCTTGTAATCCTAATACTTGAACATCAACAATGTCTCCAACTTTGAAGAAGTCGCTTGGATTTGTAACTTTATCCCAAGAAATTTCTGAAAGGTGAACAAGTCCTTCAAGTCCTTGTGCGTTAACGAATAGACCAAATGGTGCAATTCCTGTAACTTCTCCTTTAAGAATATCTCCAACTTTAAGAGCATTAAGAGTGTCGTTTCTTTGTTTAAGATCTGTTTCTGAGTAAACTGATTTTTCTGAAAGAATTACTTTATTCTTTTCTTTATTAATTTCCATTACTTTAACTTGTAACTCTTCGCCTATCATTTCTGCTAGTTTAGATTGAAGTGCTTTAACAGCGTCTCCTTTTCCTGCATAAGAATCGTTAGAGTAAATTCTGTTGTTCTTTAATTGAGAACTTGGAACGAATCCTCTTAAACCTTCGTTAATTTCAACAATAACTCCTCCTGTATTAGCTTCTATAACTTTTACATTTAGAACTTCTTGCTTAGTCTTAGCTTGTTCAAGTTCGTGCCATCTTAGCTCTGTTCCTGTTCTTCCGATAGATAATTGGATTTGTCCTTCTTCATTTTCTGGACTTAGAACATAAACTAAAACTTTGTCTCCGATTTTCTTAGTAGATCTTTTGCCGTTAAGCTTTAAGTGTCTACCAGAAACAATACCTTCAGCTCTACCGCCTAGATCTATAATAACCTCTCCTTCAGATTGGGTAATTACAGTTCCTTCTACGATATCTCCTTTGGTGAAAGTTTTTGGCATTTCGATACCTTTAAGCATCTCCTCTACCTTTTTTTGCATTTCTAGCTTTGCTTCGCCAGTATTTTTCTTTTTCATAGTGTTTTGTATCTGATTTAAAGTTTAGTTTTTCTTATTGCTAAGAAGCTTTAAATCCCTTTCATAAATAAGCTAAATTGGCTTCGCCAATTGTATCTTGTTACTGAAAATTGTTTAACAATTTTCCTGACCAATTCAATTGCTTCGCAATTTTATGGACCAGCTGTAATAAAATATTGTTGGAATTATAGCAGAAAAGTGATTTTCACTCAAACTCCTTCATAAATTTTGCTACAATTTATCAATTAATTTAAAAATATGGAAAATTTAATATTCGGATTCTTCATTCTTAACACCTTCTTCGTTCCAATATCATTGTTCATAGTTGATAAGAAAATAGCAAAATATAAGAAACTAAAGACAATTTCTGAGTTTGTAACAATTGGAAAAGACCAACTAATCTTTTTAGAAGTAATATTTATAACTTCTAGTGTTATTCACTGCATGTTTTGTTTCTATTTATTCCATAACTATAACTTTCCTCCTACAATATTATTAGGAATTTTAGGAGGTTTTATAAGCATTATAGTAGCTTTTTTGAGAATAGATAAATACTTTTTACCTCACACTTTATTGGCAGTTACTGCTTTTTTGATCTACTCACTGTCAATTGTGCTTACTTCAATTGCTCTAAAGAATCCTTTACTAATTGCGGTAGGTATTATTCAAGCAGTTATAACAATAGTTGGAGTGATATTTAAAGCACCTATAAAGCATTTAGAGGTTTATTTCTTTACTATTTTTGCTATTTGGAATCTTTTAGTAATAGCCTCTCTTTAAGAGGCCATTACTAATGTGAAGTAACTTAGTTCTTAATTAATGTTAATGCTAAGTTGTTGTGAGTGATTACGATGTTGTCTATAGTTGCATTTTCAAAAAACCCTGAAAATGCATTATTAATTTCCGAATCAGCAGAATCTAATGTTCCACCTGAGTTAATGAAAGTATCAATTAGAGAATTTCCTGTAGTTACACTTTGAATTTTTAAACCTTTTCCATCTGCTGTAACTGTTAATTCTACTCTAACCTGCATTCCATTTAGTAAAGATAAATCTACTGGACTACTATTTAATTGACTAGAAGCATCTGGATTTTGTTTTAAAGCATTTATTAAATTACCAACATCTACTTGTGCTGTTAACAAACTATTCTCCATTCCAACAGATACATATTGAACATATTGAGAAATATCTGAGCTAGAAGAGTTAGCAAATAATGCGTAAATTAGCTCTTCTGGGCTTAGATTTACTGTTACTTTAGATCCAGATGGTTTAGACGCTAAATCTGCTTCTGCAGCTTTTAATTTATTATCTACAGCAGTTGAATTTTGCTTTAAAGTTTCTGAAGATACACTTGAATCAATCTTTGTTAAGTTATCGCTAGAAGGTAATACATTTGTACTTTTTAGAACAGAATTTAGTGCAGTTGGAGCAAGTAAATATACACCTACAATTATTCCAACACATAAAACTAACAATGCTAAACAACCACAACAACAAAATAACCAGATCTTATTTCCACCTTTTTTCTCTGGAACTGAAGTTTCTGTCACTTTTGATGATTCGGTTTTCACTTCACTAGTTGGTGTTGTTTCTGTTTTTGTA